>NZ_JAKSYF010000078.1:0-166313 GCF_022829745.1 Methylobacterium sp. E-016 | reverse complement strand
CGCCGGCAAGCTGGTGGTGATCGACACCTATCGCGCGAAGCTCCGCGCGGTGATGGGGGCGGCGGGCTAGAACCGCGCCCCCTCCCCCCCGACGGATCGCGGGCTTGCCCGAGATCCGCACCTCGTGTGCCCAAGTCGGGCAGGCCCGACTTAAGTGCGGCGGAGGGAATGCGTGCGCGCCGTCAGCGTTTCCGCGTCGCCTTCCGCGCCGGCTTGCGGGGGGGCGGCACCACCTCCGGCTCCCCTTCGAACATCTCATCCGTCGGCGGCAGCGGCTCGACGATGCGCGGCGTCGGCTTCGGCACCGGGCGGAAGCGCGGCGGGTCCGCGACCGTCTCGGGCGCTTCCCAGACCGCCAGCATCGGCATCGGCGGCGGATCGCGCTTCGGCCGGCCGCGGGGCTTCGCCTCGGATTCCGGCTTTGGATCGAAGGCGTGGGCCAGCACCTTCCTCATCACGCCGGGCAGCGGCTCCGCGTCGAGGTCGCGCCGCGGCGTGAAGCGCATCCCGGCCGGCGCCTGCGTCGACAGCGCGACGCGGGCGAGGAACACGGTCAGCTCCAGCGGGAAATGCGTGAAGCCGTGCCGCACAAGGCCCGGCAGCCGTTTCCAGCGCGCGTCGAGGGGCGCGTCGAGGAGCGCGCCTGCGGGGTCGTAGTCCGGTGCCCATGCGCTCATCGGCGGCTCGGCCATGCTGCCGAGCAGGCCTTCCGGCGGCCGGGTGCGCAGCAGGACGGCCTCGTCGCCGGAGCGGACGACGACGAAGGCCGCGCCGCGCCGCAGGGAGCCCTTCACGGCCTTGAGCTTGCGCGGGTAAGTCTCAGGGTTGCCTGCAGCGCGGGCGCGGCAGGGCGCCATCCACGGGCAGAGCGCGCAGGCCGGGCGCTTCGGCGTGCAGATGGTGGCGCCAAGATCCATCACGGCCTGCGCGAAATCGCCGGGCCGGTCGAGCGGCACCAGCCCTTGCGTCACGCGCCGGATCTCGGGCCGGGCGCCGGGCAGCGGCGCCTCGATCGCGTAGAGCCGCGTCATCACCCGCTCGACGTTGCCGTCGACCGCCGCTTCCGGGCGGTCGAAGGCGATCGCCGCGACCGCGCCGGCCGTGTAGGCGCCGATGCCGGGGAGCTTGCGCAGCCCGTCGAGGGTGTCGGGGAAGCGCCCGGCCGCGGCCACCGCCCTGGCGCAGGCGTGGAGGTTGCGCGCCCGGGAATAGTAGCCGAGCCCGGCCCAGGCCGACATCACCGCCTCCTCCGGCGCCGCGGCCAGGGCGTCGACGTCGGGGAAGCGGGCGAGGAAGGTCGCGAAGTAGGGCTTCACCGCCGCGATCGTGGTCTGCTGCAGCATCACCTCGGAGAGCCAGACCCGGTAGGGATCGGGCCGCTCGCCGGGCAGCGCCCGCCACGGCAGCACGCGGCGGTGCCGGTCGTACCAGACCAGCAGGTCGGCGGCCTTCGGAAAGGGTTCGGACGCGGGCATCGCCGGCAGGCATAGCGGCCCGGGCTCTCCGCCGAAAGCGCTCCCTTTGCCGCCGGCCTTGCGCTATCCTCGCGTCCGCAACCGGCGGGATGTCCCAAGAACATGGCGCGCGTCAAACCGCTGGCGGAACTGATCGAGGGCTGCATCGGCCCGGCCTTCGCGGCGCAGGGCTTCGCCTCGACCGACATCCTCGCCGCCTGGCCCGACATCGTCGGGGAGCGGCTGGCACGATTCTGCCGGCCCTCGAAGCTCGAATGGCCCAAGCGCAAGCGCCGGACGGACGACGCGCCCGATTCGGGGACGCTGGTGGTGCGGGTCGAGGGCGTGTTCGCGATCGAGCTGCAGCACCTCGCGCCGGTGGTGATCCAGCGCATCAACGCCCATTACGGCTGGGCCTGCGTCGGCCGGATCGTGCTGCAGCAGGACCGGGTCGGCCGCAGCGCCCGGCGCCCGCCGGAGGCGACCGTCGACCCGGCGCGGCGCGGCGAGATCGCGCAGGCGGTCTCGACGATCGAGCACGACGGCCTGCGCGACGCCCTCGACCGGCTCGGGCTCGCCGTCGTCGCGACGTCGGCGAAGCGCTAGGCGCCTTGCCACGATGCGCCCGCGCCGTTACCGCACTCTCAACAAGACGACAGGACGGAACGCGGAGGCAGCCACGGCCATGATCACCCGGCGCGACGCTTTGAAAGCCACGGGCCTCGCCATCGGCGCCGCCCTCATCCTCCCCAAGCTGTCGATGGCGGCGCTCGCCGAGAGCGTGCCGGTCGACGGCCTGATGCAGCCGGGCCCGCTCGGCGACGTCTGGCTCGGGCCGAAGGACGCGAAGGTGACGATCATCGAGTACGCCTCGATGACCTGCTCGCACTGCGCCGCCTTCCACAAGATGACCTATCCGACGCTCAAGGAGCGCTACATCGACACCGGCAAGGTCCGGTTCACGCTGCGCGAGTTTCCGCTCGATCCGCTCGCCACCGCCGCCTTCATGCTGGCGCGCTGCGACGGCGAGGCGAAGTACTACCCGATCACCGACCTGCTGTTCGACCAGCAGCCGGCCTGGGCCTTCACCCCGAAGCCGGTCGACGCCCTGGAGCAGATGCTCAAGCAGGCCGGGTTCTCGAAGGAGAAGTTCGAGGCCTGCCTCAAGGACCAGAAGCTCTACGCGGCGGTCAACGGCGTGAAGCAGCGCGGCCTCGAGACGTTCAAGGTCGATTCGACGCCGACCTTCTTCATCAACGGCGAGCGCTACACCGGCGAGATGACGGTCGACGGAATCGAGAAGATCATCAAGCCGATCCTCGGTGCGTGAGGGTTCCGGGCGGGTCTCGCGCGACGCTGCGCACGCGCACGGCCCCGAGCGTAATTTTCTCAACGCCTGGAATGCCTTAAGCTCGACCTTTCGAGCCTTGACACCCCGGGGCGCCGAAACTAAGGTGCGCCGCGCTCGAAGGAGGCAATCCGCCCGGTTCCGTTCCTCTCGCCGATGTGAGTTCTCGCTTTGAGCGGCAACGACGCAAGGGACGAGGGAGAGACCGGACGGCCCACGCCGCCCGACAGTGAACTCTCAGCGAGGCTCCGACGCCTCGAGACGCAGATCGAACGGAAGCGGCCCCCGGCCCCTCCCGCTCATTCGTCGCGTTCGGGTTCGTCCGGAAGTCCGTCCTCCCTCGGGCAGGCCATGACGCTCTCCACGGAGTTCGTCGCCGGCGTGATCGCGGGAGGGGTGCTCGGCTGGATCTTCGATCGGATGCTCGGGACGAAACCCTGGGGTCTGATCGTACTTCTGATGCTGGGCTTCGTCGCTGGCGTCTTCAACGTGATGCGGGCATCCGGCTTCGCCGGCGCCCGTTCCGGACGGGACACCCCGCGGGATCCGTGAGGGCGACCGGTGTTTTGTGACCATCGATCCGGTTCGGCCATGCGGGCCGCCGGCAACGAGACGTGAGGGCGGAAGACGGCATGGCGGCCAGCATCGACCCGGGGCACTCCGTCGCCTTGCGACCGGATCCGATCCATCAGTTCGAGCTCAAGTCGATCCTGCCCTTCGGGCATCTCGGCCATCAGGAACTCGCGTTCACCCAGTCGGCGCTCTACATGTTCGCCGCCGTCGGCGTCATCGCGCTCCTGACGATCGTCGCCACCTCCAGCCGCTCGGTCGTGCCGGGCCGGATGCAGTCGCTGGCCGAGATCTTCTACGAGTTCATCGCCGACACCCTGCACCAGGCCACCGGCGACGGCGGCAAGCGCTTCATGCCGCTGGTGTTCTCGCTGTTCATGTTCGTGCTGATCCTCAACCTGTTCGGCATGATCCCCTACGCCTTCGCGGTGACCAGCCACCTCGTCATCACCTTCGGCCTCGCCGCCCTGGTGATCTCGGTCGTGGTGATCTACGGCGTGATGAAGCACGGCGCGCACTTCTTCGGCCTGTTCGTGCCGCAGGGCGTGCCCAAGCCGCTGCTGGCCCTCCTCGTGCCGATCGAGGTGATCTCGTTCATCTCGCGGCCGATCAGCCTGTCGGTGCGTCTGTTCGCGAACGTGCTCGCCGGTCACATCGCGATGAAGATCTTCGCGTTCTTCGTCGTCGGGCTGCTTTCCGCAGGCGCATGGAGCGTGCTATCGCCCCTCCCGCTGTTCCTGACGATCGCGCTGACGGCTCTCGAATTCCTCGTTGCGGCGCTTCAGGCCTACGTCTTCGCGACGCTGACGGCGATCTACCTCAACGACGCGCTTCACCCCGGCCACTGAACAGGCCGGCTCCACCCGCGGCAAACGACGCACTCTCAAGACACTTCAGGAGTTTTCTATGGATCCCGTCGCTGCGAAGTACATCGGCGCCGGCCTCGCCTGCCTCGGCATGGCCGGCGCGGGCATCGGCCTCGGCAACCTGTTCGGCCAGTTCCTGGCAGGCGCCCTTCGCAACCCCTCGGCCGCCGACGGCCAGCGCGCCACGCTGCTCCTCGGCTTCGCGCTGACGGAAGCGCTCGGCATCTTCTCGCTGCTGATCGCCCTGCTCCTGCTGTTCGCCGTCTGATCGACGCCGACACCGCCGCCGCGCCGTTCGAGGTCGCGGCGGCCGATCACCAGTGAGCGCTCCGCCCCTCGCGCGAGCGCTCCATCGTCTTTCAAGGTCATACGGACGGGGCCATGGCGCAGCCGAATTCCCTCACCACACCGCCCGCCGGTTCCGACGTCCACATGGTCCCGGCCGGTGCCGCGGAGCCGGCGCACGCCGCCGCGTTCCCGCCCTTCGAGACCCACACCTTCCTGGCGCAGCTGATCTGGCTCGCCCTCGCCTTCGGCCTGCTCTACTGGCTGATGGCCAACATCGCGCTCCCGCGCATCCAGGGCATTCTCCACGACCGCTCCGCGCGCCTCGCCGCCGACCTCGACCAGGCGCAGGCGATGAAGACGGAAGCCGACGCCGCCGGCGAGGCCTACGCCAAATCGCTGCGCGACGCGCAGGGCAAGGCCCGCGAGATCGCGCAGGGCACCCGCACCGAGCTCGCCGCCGCCGCCGAGACCAAGCGCAAGGCGCTCGAGGCCGAGCTCAATCAGAAGATCGCAGCCTCCGAGGCGACGATCCAGAGCCGGACGCAGGAAGCCATGGGCAACGTCCGCGCCATCGCCAGCGAGACCGCCTCCGCGATCGTCGAGCGGCTGACGGGCCAGGCGCCGGACCAGGCCAGCCTCGACCGCGCCCTCGATTCCACCGCGACCGCGCACTGAGACGGAAGAACCGACCATGTTGATGACAGCGGAATTCTGGGTCGCGGTCGCCTTCCTCGTCTTCATGGCGATCGTCTGGAAGGTCGGCGGCTTCGGGATCGTGACCAAGGGCCTCGACGGCCGCGCCGTCCGCGTGCGCCACGAGCTCGACGAGGCCAAGCGCCTGCGCGAGGAGGCGGCCGCCGTGCTGGCCGACTACAAGCGCCGCCGCGCGGAAGCGGAGCGCGAAGCCGAGACCATCATCGCGAGCGCCCGCGACGAGGCCGAGCGTGCCGCCGCCGAGGGCCGCCAGCGCCTCGACGACTTCATCGCCCACCGCACCAAGTCGGCCGAGACCAAGATCGCCCAGGCCGAGGCCAAGGCCCAGGCCGAGGTCCGTGCCGCAGCGGCCGACGCCGCGGTGAAGGTCTCCGAGACGATCCTGCGCGAGCGCATGCAGGGCGAGGCCGCCCAGGCGCTGGTGCGTTCGAGCCTCGGCGAGATCCGCACCCGCATGCGAGCCTGACCCTTCCGGGCAGGACCGACCGATCAAGCCGCCTCCGGGCGGCTTTTTCGTGCGCGTGCCTTCGCTCGCCTCGCTCACGTGCCGGAGACCGAAGCGGTCCATCGCCGATGATGGCGCTGGTGCCCTCTTCCACCCGGCGACTGCGTCGATCTATTTCGCAAGAATGTCGGGGAAGGCGTGCGCCTCCTCTCCTCCGCTTCAGGGGGGAAGGAGGGCACGGTGGGCGACGCTGCCCGAAAGATGGATCCGGTCCACGAAACGGGAGTGACGCGGATCGCCGCTCGCTCGATGTCGTCGCCTCGAGAATCGGAGCTGCAGGAGGTGCCATTCGACACCGCCCGCGTCGGCCACGCGGTGGTCGGCCTGCTGCTCAACCGACAGATGCTATAGGGCACACCGTCCTCGCCGTGCAGGTCGGGCCATCCTCCACGGACTGCGATGTCGCCGATCATCTCCATCGACAATCTGTCAAAGACCTACGCCTCGGGCCTGTCGGCGCTGAAGACCGTGAACCTCGCGATCGCGCGCGGCGAGATCTTCGCTCTGCTCGGGCCGAACGGCGCCGGCAAGTCGACCCTGATCAACATCGTCTGCGGCATCGTCACGCCGAGCACCGGCACCGTGACGGTCGACGGGCACGACATCGCCTCGGGCTATCGCGGCGCGCGCAAGGCGATCGGGCTTGTGCCGCAGGAACTCACCACCGACGCGTTCGAGAGCGTGTGGAACACGGTGAGCTTCACCCGCGGCCTGTTCGGCCTGAAGAAGGATCCCGGCCATATCGAGCGGGTGCTGCGCGACCTCTCCCTGTGGGAGAAGCGCGATTCACGGCTGATGACCCTGTCGGGCGGCATGAAGCGCCGGGTGCTCATCGCCAAGGCGCTGTCGCACGAGCCCAAGGTCCTGTTCCTCGACGAGCCCTCGGCGGGCGTCGACGTGGAGCTGCGCCAGGACATGTGGCGCATGGTGCGGCGCCTGCGCGAGCAGGGCGTCACCGTGATCCTGACCACGCACTACATCGAGGAGGCCGAGGAGATGGCCGACCGGATCGGCGTGATCCGCAAGGGCGAGATCATCCTCGTGGAGGAGAAGGCCGAGCTGATGCGCAAGCTCGGGCGCAAGCAGCTCACCCTCCAGTTGCTGGCCCCCCTCGCCGCGCTGCCGGCGGATCTCGCCGACCGCGGCCTCGAGCTCGGCCCGGGCGGGCAGGAGCTGGTCTACACCTACGATGCCAAGGGCGAGCGCACCGGCATCACCGGCCTGCTCACCGATCTCGGCGCGGCCGGCATCCGGTTCAGCGACCTGCGCACCAGCCAGTCGTCGCTCGAGGACATCTTCGTCGATCTCGTCAGGGAACGCGCATGACCGCGGCCGCGGCGAGGTCCGAACCATCCATCCCCCGGCTGCCGGCAGGCGCGAACGCGCGTCGCCGCCCGGGGCGTCGGCATCGAGAGGCAAACCGATGAACTGGCCGGCCATCCGCGCGATCTACCGGTTCGAGATGAGCCGCTTCTGGCGCACGGCGATGCAGAGTATCCTGGCGCCGGTGATCTCCACCTCGCTCTACTTCGTGGTGTTCGGCGCGGCGATCGGCTCGCGGATGAGCACCGTGGACGGCGTGCCCTACGGCCTGTTCATCGTGCCGGGACTTGTGATGCTCGCGCTGCTGACCCAGAGCATCGCCAACGCCTCGTTCGGCATCTACTTCCCGCGCTTCGCCGGCACGATCTACGAGATCCTCTCGGCGCCGATCTCGCCGGTCGAGGTGGTGCTCGGCTATGTCGGGGCGGCGGCCTCGAAGTCGATCCTGATCGGGCTGATCATCCTCGCGACCGCCGCGCTGTTCGTGCCGCTGCACATCGAGCACCCGGTATGGATGATGGCCTTCCTGGTGCTGACGGCGGTGACGTTCAGCCTGTTCGGCTTCGTCATCGGCCTGTGGGCCGACGGCTTCGAGAAGCTGCAGCTGGTGCCGCTCCTCGTCGTGACGCCGCTGACCTTCCTCGGCGGCAGCTTCTACGCGATCGAGATGCTGCCGCCGTTCTGGCGCACCGTCAGCCTGGCGAACCCGGTGGTCTACCTGATCAGCGGGTTTCGCTGGGCCTTCTTCGGCACGGCCGACGTCGCCATCGGCATCAGCCTGGCGATGACCGGCCTGTTCCTGGCGGTCTGCCTCGGACTCGTCGCCTGGATCTTCCGCACCGGCTACCGCCTCAAGAGCTGAGCCGCCGGCCCGGCTGCCTGGAGCCGTTCGAAAACGCATAAAGACATCTTTATGTCTTGATTGCTTCGTATCCGGCGCTCTGCTAGATGCCTCGGCGAGAGGCAACCCGCGACACGGAGCGAAGCGAAATGGCCCAGGATTACATCGTCAAGGACATCGGCCTGGCCGAGTACGGCCGCAAGGAGATCTCGATCGCCGAGACCGAGATGCCGGGCCTGATGGCCACCCGCGAGGAATACGGCCCGTCGCAGCCGCTCAAGGGCGCCAAGATCGCCGGCTCACTGCACATGACGATCCAGACCGCGGTGCTGATCGAGACGCTCAAGGCTCTCGGCGCCGACATCCGCTGGGTCTCGTGCAACATCTACTCGACCCAGGACCACGCCGCCGCGGCGATCGCCGCCGCCGGCATCCCGGTCTTCGCCATCAAGGGCGAGACCCTCGAGGAGTACTGGGACTACACCTCGAAGCTGTTCGACTGGCATGGCGGCGGAACGCCGAACATGATCCTCGACGACGGCGGCGACGCCACCATGTTCGTCCACCTGGGCCTGCGCGCCGAGAACGGCGACACCGCCTTCCTCGACAAGCCCGAGTCGGAGGAGGAGGAGATCTTCTTCGCGCTCCTGAAGAAGAAGCTCGCCGAGAAGCCGAAGGGCTGGTTCGCCGGTCTCGCCGACGCGATCAAGGGCGTCTCGGAGGAGACCACCACCGGCGTCCACCGCCTCTACAACCTCGCCAAGGAGGGCAAGCTGCTCTTCCCGGCGATCAACGTGAATGACGCGGTCACCAAGTCGAAGTTCGACAACCTCTACGGTTGCCGCGAGTCGCTGGTGGACGGCATCCGCCGCGGCACCGACGTGATGATGGCCGGCAAGGTCGCGATGGTCGCCGGCTTCGGCGACGTCGGCAAGGGTTCGGCCTCGTCGCTGCGCCATGCCGGCTGCCGCGTGCTGGTCTCGGAAGTCGATCCGATCTGCGCGCTCCAGGCTGCGATGGAAGGCTACGAGGTCGTGACGATGGAAGACGCGGCGCCCCGCGCCGACATCTTCGTCACCGCCACCGGCAACAAGGACATCATCACCCTCGACCACATGCGGGCGATGAAGGACCGGGCGATCGTCTGCAACATCGGCCACTTCGACAACGAGATCCAGGTCGCCGGCCTGAAGAACCTCAAGTGGTCGAACATCAAGCCGCAGGTCGACGAGATCACCTTCGCCGACGGCCACCGCATCATCCTGCTGTCGGAAGGCCGCCTGGTGAACCTCGGCAACGCCACCGGCCACCCGTCCTTCGTGATGTCGGCCTCGTTCACCAACCAGACGCTGGCCCAGATCGAGCTCTGGACCAACCCGGGCAAGTACGAGAAGCAGGTCTACACCCTGCCGAAGGCGCTCGACGAGAAGGTCGCGCTGCTCCACCTCGAGAAGATCGGCGTGAAGCTCTCGAAGCTCCGCCCCGACCAGGCCGCCTATATCGGCGTTTCCGAGAACGGCCCGTTCAAGCCCGACCACTACCGCTACTGAGACCCTCGGCGCGGAGACGCGCCGGGCAGGACCGATGCGAGACAGGAGGGCCCGGCGGTTGCGCCGGGCCCTCTTCGTTTGTCAAGGCACCACCGCCCGGCCGGACTGTGTCTTCTGTGTGTCGTTCGCACGCGACCTGCCGACCCACGGTTACGGCCAAGCTAATTCCGCTTCCGGCGCAAATCCCCGACGCGTTAGACTGCCCCCGGTTCGGCAGGTCGTCAGGTCGTCGCGTCTCCCCTCCCCCCGAAACGGGGCGCGGGGAACCGGCGCCGCATGCGCCACGCATTCGTTCGCGTCGGTCCGACCGGCGGTTTTGGGAGACGGGACGGATCATGGAGGTCGATCGGGCGGCACGGCGCATCGCCGGGGCCGGCGCTCTCTTCGCCACCGCGACCGGCCTCCCGGCTCCGTCCCTCGCGGCGGGCGCCGATTTTCCGGCCTGGGGATTCGGCTCGCACATGCACAACGTCGCGGCCGCCGCGATCTTCGGCGGCCTCGTCGCCTTCGCCACCATCGTCGCCCTGCTCTACCTGAGCGAGCGCTCGCGCTGGACCCGGCGGGAGCGCGAGCAGGCCGCGGCCCTCGACGCGCTCAGCGGCGCCCACGACCGCGCCGAGATGCTGCTCGCCGCCGAGCGCCAGATCATCGTGACCTGGGACGGGCGCAGCGAGCCGGTGGTCGAGGGCGACGTCGGGCTGGCCTTCGACGGCACGCGCCCCGCGATCGGCTCCGCCCGCCGCATCCTCGCCTTCGGCACGTGGCTGGTGCCGACCGACGCCGAGGCGATCGAGACCGCGGTCGAGGCCCTGCGCATCCGGGGCACGAGCTTCCGCACCACCCTGCGCAGCCAGTCAGGCCGCAGCATCGAGGCGCAGGGCCAAGCGGTGGCCGGGCGCGTCCTGCTGCGCCTGCGCGAGACCACCGAGGATCGCCGCCAGATCTCGGAGCTGCGCGAGACCCTCGAGGATGCCCGCCGCGGCCTGTCGGCGCTGGCCGGCCTGCTCGACGCGATCCCGCAGCCGGTCTGGCGGCGCAACCGCGAGGGCGGCCTCGCCTGGGTCAACACCGCCTACGTCGCCGCGGTCGAGGCGGCGAACCGCGAATCCGCGATCCAGGCCGGGATCGAGCTGCTCGACCGCCCGGCCCGCGAGATGATCGCCCGCGAGGACGGCCAGCGCCGCCCCGCCGGCCAGCGCGCCGCGATGCGCCTGTCGGCGGTGGTGGCCGGCGGCCGCCGCATCCTCGACGTCACCGAGACCGCCCTGGAGGGCGGGCGGGTCGGGATCGCGGTCGACGTCTCCGAGCTCGAGAGCGTCCGCGCCGACCTGCAGCGCCAGATGGATGCGAACGTGCGCACCCTCGACCAGCTGCCGACCGCGGTGGCGATGTTCGATGCCGGGCAGCGCCTGATCTTCCACAACGCCGCCTACCGCCAGCTCTGGGAGCTCGACCAGGGCTTCCTCGACGGGCGCCCGCTCGACGGCGAGATCCTCGACCATCTCCGCGCCCAGCGGAAGCTGGAGGAGCATGTCGACTTCCGCAGCTGGAAGCAGGGCGTGCTCGCGGCCTACCGCTCGGCCGAGGCGAACCCCGCCTGGTGGTACCTGCCCGACGGCCGCACGCTGCGCGTGCTGGCCGAGCCGAACCCGCAGGGCGGCCTCACCTACCTGTTCGACGACGTCTCGGACCGGATGAAGCTCGAATCCCGCTACAACGCGCTGATGCGGGTGCAGGCCGAGACGCTGGACACCCTCAAGGAGCCCGTGGCGGTCTTCGGCGCCGACGGCCGCCTCACCTTCGCCAACCGCGCCTTCGCCACCGCTTGGCGCCTCGACCCCGAGACGCTGGAGGCGCGTCCGCACGTCGAGGCGGTGATCGAGGCGTGCCGCGTGCTGGCGCCGGCCGACGAGCCCTGGCTCGACATCCGCGACGCGGTGGTCGGGCTCGAGTCCCGCACCGGCCTCGCCTGCAAGCTCGAGATGGTCGACGGCACCGTGCTCGACTGCGCCGCCCAGCCCCTGCCCGAGGGCGCGACGCTGATCACCCTGATCGACGTGACCGCGAGCGTGAACGTCGAGCGGGCGCTGACCGAGAAGAACGACGCGCTGGAGAAGGCGGCGCAGCTGCGCGACACCTTCGTCCACCACGTCTCCTACGAGCTGCGCTCGCCGCTGACCAACATCATCGGCTTCACCCAGCTGCTCGGCGACGAGACGGTCGGCGCCCTCAACGCGCGCCAGCGCGAGTATTCCGAACACATCATGCGCTCGTCGGGGGCGCTGCTGGTGATCATCAACGACATCCTCGACCTCGCCTCGATCGATGCCGGCTCGCTCGAGCTCCAGCGCGAGACCGTCGACGTCCAGGCGACCGTCGAGGCGGCCCTACTCGGCATCGAGGACCGCCTCGCGGAATCCGACCTGAACCTCGTCCTCGACGTGCCCAACGACATCGGCAGCGTGTTCGTCGACGGCAAGCGCGTGCGCCAGATCCTGTTCAACCTGATGTCGAACGCGGTCGGCTTCTCCAGCGCGGGCCAGAGCATCACCGTTCGGGCGCGGCGGAATGCGGGCGACCTCGTGCTCAGCGTGCGCGACCAGGGCCGCGGCATGCCGCCGGAGATCGCCGCCCACGTGTTCGACCGCTTCGAGAGCCACACGCTGGGCACCCGCCACCGCGGCGTCGGCCTCGGCCTGTCGATCGTGCGCTCCTTCGTCGAGCTGCACGGCGGCCGGGTGTCGCTCGATTCGCGGCCCGGGGCCGGCACCTACGTCAGCTGCAGCTTCCCGATCGTCGCGCCGACGATGCCGTCGGCGCGCGACTCCGAGGCGGCCGAGTAGGCCGCTTTCCGTCAGCCGAGGGCCCGCGCCGCCTCGGCCACCGCCTGGACGCGGCCGTCCACCGTCCGCGAGGCTTCCGCGATCCCGTCCATGTTCAGCCGTACGCGCTGGACGCTCTCGGCCGCGTTCTGCATGTTGACCGACATGTCGCGCGTCACCGCCGCCTGCTGCGTCACCGCCGAGGAGACGCTGAGCGAGATGTGGCTGACCTGCCCGATCGTCTGCCCGACCAGCTCGATCGCCCGCACCGCCTCCGCGGTCGCCTCCTGGACGGCCGTGACCTGCTTGCCGATTTCCTCGGTCGCGCGCGAGGATTGCGTCGCCAGCGCCTTGACCTCGGCGGCGACGACGGCGAACCCGCGGCCGGCCTGCCCGGCGCGCGCGGCCTCGATCGTCGCGTTGAGCGCCAGCAGGTTGGTCTGGTCGGCGATGGTGCGGATCGTGGTGATCACGCTGCCGATCCGCTCGGCCGAGGCGGTGAGCCCGGAGATGATGGTGCGCGCCTCGTCGGAGCGGCCGACCGCCTCGTCGGAGGCCGTCTTGGCGTCGATCGCGTGCCGCGTCAGCTCCTCGATCGAGGTCGAGAACTCCTCGGCGCCGGCGGCGACCGCCTGGACGTTGCCGGAGGTCTCGGCGGCCGCGCGCGCGGTCTCCGTCGACTGCCGGCTCACCCCCGACATCTCCTGCATGATGTGGCCGAGGTCGACCTCGATCAGGCGCTGGCCTTCGGCGCGGCGGCGGCGCTCGTGCACCTGGGCGGTCACGTCGGTGGCGAACTTCACGACCGCGAAGGGGCGGCCGTCGCGATCGAGGATCGGGTTGTAGGCGCCGTGGATCCAGACCTCGTTGCCGCCCTTGCCCATCCGGCGGAACTCGCCCGCCTGGAAGGTGCCTCCGGCCAGCGCCTTCCAGAACGCGGCGTAGGCCGGGGAATCGGCCTCGCCCGCGTCGACGAAGATCCGATGGTGGCGGCCTTTGATCTCGTCGAGCCGGTAGCCCATCGTCGTGAGGAAGTTCGCGTTCGCGTCGGTGACGGTCCCGTCGAGGGTGAAGTGGATCACGGCCTGGGAGCGGTTGATTGCGTCGATCTGGCCCTGGCTGGTCGCGGCGGCCATGGTCTCGGCGGTGATGTCGGTGGCGAGCTTCACGATCTGCACCGGCTGGCCCCGCCGATCGAGCACGGGATTGTAGGATGCCTGCAGCCAGATCTCGCGACCGTCCTTCGCCACGCGCTTGAACGAGCGGGCCTGGGTCTCGCCGCGGGCCAGGGCTTCCCAGAAGGCGCGGTAGGCCGCGCTCTCGCGCTCGCTGCGCTCCATCAAGATCCCGTGATGCGCGCCTCGAATCTCCGAAAGCGTATACCCGAACAGGGTCAGGAAGTTCGCGTTCGCGTCGATGATCCGCCCGTCGAGGCCGAAAACGATCCGCGCCTGAGACCGATCGATCGCATCGATCAGGGCGCTCATCTTCTGGTTGAACATCGTCATCGTCAGTACCCCGCGGCGCGCGACATGACTTTTAGCTTGGCAGGCGAGGCTTAAAATTTGATCCACCGCGACTTTTAGCAGGACACGACTGCGTGCTCGCGCCGCCCATTGACGAACTTCGGGACGCATCGAGGTCGTCGAGCGCGTTGCGGTCTTTCTTGTCGGCAACACCTTCCGGTTGTTTCAGGCTGCAAGCTCAGCCGGAATATCGGGATCGGGCGTTCCGGACGCATCCGACCGATCGCGCGGCGCCGGCGAACGCCCTGCGCTCGGTCCGGCCCCAGCTTGACCGGGCCTCGTTCGGCCGCCACGACGCTGGCGATGCCCGAGCACGCGCATTCCGGCTGGACCGTCTTCCGCAACGGCGATTTCCGCCTGTTCGGGATCTCCCGTTTCCTGACCGGTCTCGCCTACCAGATGCAGGCCGTGGCCGTCGGCTGGTTCGTCTACGACCTGACCCGCTCGGCCTGGGCGCTCGGGCTCGTCGGCCTGGCGGGCTTCCTGCCGGCGATGCTCGCCGCGCTGATCACCGGGCACGTCGCCGACACCTACGACCGCCGCCTCGTGGCGGCGGCGGCCTTCGCGGTGCAGGCGGCGACGAGCGCGGCGCTTCTCGCCTATGCCTGGAGCGGCGCGAGCGCGGTGTGGCCGGTCTACGGGCTCGTCGTGCTGATCGGGACGGCGCGCGCCTTCGCCAACCCCGCCCTGCAGGCGCTGCTGCCGACGCTGGTGCCGTGCGACCTCTTCGGCGCCGCGATCGCCTGGAACGCCTCGCTCTGGCAGAGCGCGTCGGTGCTCGGGCCGGCTTTCGGGGGCTTCCTCTACGCGCTCGGGCCGATGGTCGTGTTCGGCTCGGCGTCGGCCAGCTTCGCGCTGGCGGCGCTCGCGACCACGGCGATCCGCTATCGGCCGGCGGCGGTCACGGAGCGGCCGCCGGTGACCTGGGCGACGCTGTCGGCCGGGATCGGCTACATCCGCGCGCACCCGGTGGTGCTCGGCGCGATCAGCCTCGACCTGTTCGCGGTGCTGCTCGGGGGCGCCACCGCCCTGCTGCCGATCTTCGCCGCCGAAGTGCTGCATGTTGGCCCGCTCGGCCTCGGCGCGCTGCGCAGCATGCCGGCCGCCGGCGCCGTGCTGACGGCGATCGTGCTCGCCTACCGGCCGCTGCGGCGCCATGCGGGCGTGCGGATGCTGCGCGCCGTGGCGGTGTTCGGCCTCGCCATCATCGTGTTCGGGCTCTCGACCTCGCTGCCGCTGTCGATGGCCTGCCTGTTCGTCACGGGCGCGGCCGACATGATCAGCGTCTACGTCCGCCAGACCTTCGTGCAGGGCGAGACGCCGGACGCGATGCGCGGCCGGGTCTCGGCCGTGAACACCGTCTTCATCGGCGCCTCGAACGAGCTCGGCGAGTTCGAGTCCGGCTCGGTCGCGGCGCTCATCGGCGCGGTGCCGGCGGTGGTCGTCGGCGGCGCCGCGACGGTGCTCGTCGCGGTGCTGTGGGGCCGGATCTTCCCGGCCCTGCGGGCCCGCGACCGCCTGCTGCGCGAGGGGTGAGGCCGGCGACCGTCGGCAAACGGCCAAGCTAACCCATTCCGGCCAGGATGCGCTGCTCTACGGACGGCCGCCCGGCTGGTCCGGGTTCGTGGAGGAAGAAGACCTTGCTCGTCCGTACCGTCGTCGCGTTCGCCCTCACCACCACCGCCGCGCTCGCCGCGCCGAACGCGTCGGCCGTGCCCGACCGCGCCGCGCTGAAGCAGAACTGCACCGGCGACTACCTCGCCCTGTGCAGCGAGTTCGCCCCCGACAGCCCCGAGGTGCATGCCTGCTTCAAGCAGAACCGCGCCAGCCTGTCGCCGAACTGCCAAGCCGCGATCGGCAGCTACACGAAGGCGCAGAAGCGGGGCTGAGGCGGACCCGTCGTGCGGCCGTCGACGGATCGGGGTCCTGGAACGGACGACGCCCGTCACGTCGCGTCCTCGACGCTGCCGCGCGACCGATTATCCCTTCTGCATGCGTTCAGGCGCCGCGAAGGGATGATGGCAGGTTGATCAGGCATTCGACCGTCGATCGAGCCCGTCGGACGGAGAGCTGCGAACCGATCGACCTCGCCTAGCGAGCGACGCCGCTGACTTTCGATCCGGTCCCGCGGCGGCGCGATGCCGGCCACGCCGAACGCGCCGCGCTGCGCGATCGCGCAGGGGCGCTTGCCCGGGACGCCCCCTCGATGGAGGGTCGGGGCGATGTTCGAGCCCGACCTGTAGGTGGCCCCGGTGCCGAGGCCTACTTCCCCGAGAGCAGCGGCGACCAGGTCGGGTCCGAGGCGTAGGACGGCGTCGGGACCGGCGCCTCCACCTTGCCGGTGATGTCGACCATGTAGAGCTTGCCGCCGCCCTGGCCGCCGGGGTCGCGGAAGAACAGCACGTACTGCCCGTTCGGCGCGAAGGTCGGGCCCTCGTTGTGAAAGCCCTCGGTGAGCACGCGCTCGCCCGAGCCGTCGGGCTTCATCACGCAGATCGCGAAGCCGCCCTTGCGCTGGCGGGTGAAGGCGATCAGGTCCCCGCGCGGCGACCAGGCCGGCTGCGAGGCCGAGCCTTCGCCGAACGAGATCCGGTGCGGGTTCGAGCCGTCGGCGCCCATCACGTAGACCTGCTGCGAGCCGCCGCGGTCGGATTCGAACACGATCTGGCTGCCGTCCGGCGAGTAGGTCGGCGAGGTGTCGATCGCGTTGCCGTTGGTGATCGAATGCTGCGCCTTCGAGGCGATGTCCATGGTGACGATGTCGGCGTTGCCGCCCTGCTGCACGCTCATCACGAGGCGGCGGCCGTCGGGCGAGAAGCGCGGGCTCGCGCTCATCGAGTCGAAGTTGCCCATCGCCGTCCGGCTACCGGTCTCGAGGTTGATCACCTGCACCCGCGGCTGGTGGCCGGTAGCCTGGGCCATGAAGGCGATGTCCTGCGTCGCGGGCGAGTAGCGCGGCGCGACGATGGCGTTCTCGCCGGTGGTGAGCGCGCGGACGTTGGCGCCGTCCTGGTCCATCACCATCAGGCGCTTGCGGCGGTTCTCCTTCGGGCCGGACTCGTCGACGAAGGCGATGCGGCTGTCGAACCACGGACCGAGACCGGTGATCTTGGTGTAGACGCTGTCCGAGATCAGGTGGCCGGCGCGGCGCGCGTTGGCGGCGTCGGTGCCGTATTGCTGGCCGGTGATCTGCTGGCCCGAGGTGACGTCCCACAGGCGGAACTCGACCTTCAGCCGGCCGGAGCCGTCGCGCGAGACGCGGCCGGTGACGAGGCCCTGCACGCCCGCGGCGCGCCACTTCTCGAAGCCGGGGGCGGCATCGAAGTTCGGCGATTCCGGGAAGCGGCCCTTCTCCAGCGGCAGGAAGTAGCCCGAACGGCGCAGGTCGTTCGTCACCACGCTCGAGACGAGGCCGCCGAGGTTCGGGTCGCCCGAGAAGTCGGTCACCGCGATCGGCATCGGCTGGAACGCGCCGCCGCCGATGCGGAGCTGAAGCTGGGCCTGCGCCGGCGCGGCGAGGCCGAGCGTCGCCAGCAGCAGCAGCGCGAGGCCATAGAGGGCGGCGGGCACGTGCCGGGCCCGGGTGAGCGATCGATGCAGCATGGGTCTGGTCCGGGAGCGTTGGAACGGGTGCCGGCGAGGTCCTGGCGTCAGGTCGTCAAGGCGGCGTCGGCGGTCAGGTCGCGGTGAACTCGAACTCCGCGTTGATCGCCTTCCAGTCGTTGTAATAGGGCTGGTACTGCGCCGGGATCTTGTAGGGCGCGCAGCGGCGCACCGCACGCAACGCCGCCTGTGCGATCGACTGGTCGACCGAGCTCGATCCGCCGCGCATGATCCGCGGCTCGGTCGAGAGCGAGCCGTCGGCGTTCAGGCGGATGTCGAGCACCGGCAGCACCACCCCCTGGGCGGCGCCCGGGGGCGCCGAGTAGCAGCGCTCGATCTGCTGCTGCAGCATGCCGACGAGCGCGTCGCGCAGCGACGGCGACAGGCGCTGAGCGGTGCCGGTGGCGGCGCCGAGCGAGGCCGTGCGCTGGACCTCGTGGCCGGTGGCGCCGGTGGATTGCGACGGCGCCTTCGAGGCCAGGATCGACTTGATGTCGCCGGCATTGAACTTGGCGGCCAGCTCGGCCTGCTTGCGCGCCTTCGCCTCGGCGTCGGCCTTGGCCCTCGCGTCGGCGACGGCCTTCGCCTTCGCCTTGGCGGCGGCCTCGGCCTTCGCCGCGGCGGCGGCCTCCGCCTTCTCCTTGGCCTCCTCGGCCTTGGCCTCGGCGATCTCCTTCTGGCGCTCGGCCTCGGCTTCCGCCTTCGCCTTGGCTTCGGCCTTGACGGCCGCCGCCTTCTCGGCGGCCTTCGCGGCTTCCTTGGCCGCGTCCGCCTTGGCCTTCGCTTCGGCCTTCGCCTTGGCTTCCGCGGCCGCCGCCTCGGCCTCCTCGCGCTCGACCAGCTTGGCGAGCTGCTCGCGCTTCACGGCTTCGGCCTTGGCGGCCTCGGCGGCGGCCTTCGCTTCGGCCTTCGCGGCGGCGGCCTTCTCGGCGGCCGCGGCCTTGGCCGCTTCCGCCTTGGCCTCGGCCTTGGCGGCTTCGACCTTCTCGGCGTCCGCCTTTTCCTTGGCCATCTTGGCGGCCTTCGCCGTCTCGGCGGCGGGATCGGGCTCGTTGACGCGCAGCGGCATCTCGTCGGCGTTGGCGAGCTTCATGTCGCTGGTGCGCGTCGGCGCGGTCGGAGAATCGACCTTGGCGTTCTCCGGCTCCTTCTCCTCGAACTTCTCGGCCTTCTTGTCGGCCCGCGGCTTGGCGTCCGACAGCGGCTTCTCGGCGTTGCGCTCGCCCTTGGTCAGCTCCGAGAACTGGTTCTCGGTGATCACCTCGACGGGCACGCCCTCCTGCGCCTCTGGAAGCGCGGGCGCGGCGACGCTGAACAGGGCGAAGACCAGCAGCCCGACATGGGTGCCGGCCGAGACCCAGAAGCCCGGTTCGCTGCGGAAGGAGGGAAGCCTCACAGGTCTGCTACCGCTGCTCGGGCTCGGTGACGAGCGCCACCTTCTTGAAGCCGCCGCCGGTGACGATCGCCATCACCTGGGCGACGCGGCCGTAATCGACCCGCTTGTCGCCGCGCACGAAGACGCGCTCCTCGAAGCCGGACTTGGCCTCCTGGGTCAGCTTCGGGATGATGGTGTCGTCGGTCAGCTCGTCCTCGCCGAGGAAGACCTGTCCCGACTGGCGGATCGACAGCGTCACCGGCTTGGTGTCCGAGTTCAGCGGCGAGGCCTTGGATTGCGGCAGGTCGAGGGGCACGCCCACCGTCATCATTGGGGCCGCCACCATGAAGATGATCAGCAGCACCAGCACGACGTCGATGAACGGCGTCATGTTGATCTCGTTGATGGGGCCGCCGCCGCGGCGTCCCCGCCGCCGTCGCTTGCCGCCGCCCTGCGCGCCCGCCGCCATGCTCATGTGTCGATCCCTTCGCGGATTTCGGTCAGGCGGCGAGCGACAGGCGCTCGTCGATCTGGCGCGACAGGATGGCGGAGAACTCGTCGGCGAAGCCTTCCAGGCGCGACTGCTGCTTGGCGACCGTGGCCTGGAGCTTGTTGTAGGCGAGCACGGCGGGGATCGCCGCGAACAGGCCGATGGCGGTGGCGAACAGCGCCTCGGCGATGCCCGGCGCCACGACGGCGAGCGAGGTGTTCTTCGAGGCCGCGATCGAGGTGAACGCGGTCATGATGCCCCAGACCGTGCCGAACAAGCCGATATAGGGGCCAGCCGAGCCGATCGAGGCGAGGAACAGCAGGCGGCCCTCGAGGCGCCCGACCTCGCGCTGGATCGTCACGTCCAGCACCTTGTCGATGCGCTGCGACAGCGACTGGATCTGCCGGCCGGTGCCCTCGAACGAGCGCTTCCACTCGCGCATGGCGGCGACGAACAGCGCGGCGAGGCCGGTGGCCGGGCGGTCGTTGAAGGAGCGATACAGCTCCTCGAGGGACCGGCCGGACCAGAACGCGTCCTCGAACGCATCCATCTCGTCCTTGGTGCGCCGGAACAGCAGCGTCTTGTCGACGATGATCGCCCAGCACCAGATCGAGGAGCCGAGCAGCCCGATCATCACGAACTTGACGACGATGTGGGCCTGGAGGAACAGCCCGAGCAGCGTCATGTCGGCGACGGGCGCGGCCTGCATCGCATCTGCGGGGTTCATGGGCTTTGGTCCTCGGACGTCTCGACGGCGGCGGCGCGACGACCCGGCGGGCCAGCGCGCTCCATCCGAAATCATCGAGCGAATTCAAAGGGAATCGCGTTCGAATCTGTCGAAAGTAAGGGCCGGGTGCGGTGCACGCGGGGCGTCGCTTTCCCACCGCATAAGCGGGCGGGTTGGTTAAGGAAGGGTTGCCGGAGCCAGAGCGCGGCGCAGGGCGTCGGGCAGCCGGATCGCCCGGCCCGCGCGGACGCAGGCGACCACCACCTCGGCGCGGACGAGGACCACGCCGTCCCGGCAGACCTCCTGGTGCAAGTGCATCGAGGCACCGCGCAATTCGCGCGTGCTGGTGACGATGGAGAGCACGTCGTCCATCCGCGCCGGCTTCAGGTAATCGATCTCCATGCGGCGCACGACGAAGACGAGGCCGTCCGCCTCCCGGTGCAGCTCGGACTGGTCGCCCGCGAGCCCGCGCAGCAGCTCGGTGCGCCCGCGCTCCATGAAGCGCAGGTAGCTCGCGTGGTAGACGAAGCCCGAGAAGTCGGTGTCCTCGTAGTAGACGCGCACCGGCAGCGCTTGGGCATCGATCGATGACGTCACGGGTTCGATGGTCCTTCTGCTGCCGCAGGGCGGTGCGGGACGGTGGCAAGGGCCGACGTCCCGTCGGGCACGGATCGGACGAGGGTCCGTCCCCACCCTCCCGTCATCGCGGGGCCGCGCGGCTCCGGGATGACGGGCAGACATGGCGACGGCATGGCGGGCGGAGGGAGTAGACGAGGCCCTCGCGAACGCGAAAAGGCCGCCCCTCGCAGGGCGGCCCTTCCGTCAGTGAATCCGTTTCGACGATGCCGAAGCGGGATCAGCCGCCGATGCGGTTGGCGAGCGAGGCCGAGTGGCCGTGCTCGTTGGCGATGTAGGGCAGCGCCTCGTTGGCGAACTGGCGGCCGGCGGCGTTGTCGCCGTTGCGCGAGTAGGTCTCGTAGAGCTCGAGGGTGCGGGCGTCCGAGCGGGCCTGCTGATCGATATAGGTGCGGTCGAAGTCGCGGCCGTTGCGGGCCGACTTCAGGCGCTCGATCCGGTTCTGGCCGTTCGGGCCGATCGCGACGCGACGGCCGGGCTCGGTCGGGCTGTTGTCGATGATGCCGACGCCGCCGAGGACGCCGCCGACGATGCTGGTGCCGAGGTTGGCGGCGATGGTCACCGGGGCGAGCACGAGGCCCACCGGGTTGTCGATGCGGGTGTCGAAGCCCTGGCGATCCGAGACGACGGTGCCGCCGGAGGACAGCGACGTGCCCTCGGGCAGGAGCGCCTTGGTGGTGGCCTCACGCTCGGTGATCACGCGGTTGGCGTAGTTCCGGACCTGCGGGTTGCGCGAACGCTCCAGGGCGATGCGGCTCGACTCGATGCTCACGGCATCCGAGCGAAGGGCCTCGGCGCGGAACTCGGGAGTGTCGGTGCCGGCGGCGCCGACGCCGCGCTCGAACGGCGAGACGCGGATGGGAAGGGCGTCCTGGGCGAAGGCGGGGACGGTCAGCGCGGCGAGCGAGAGACCGAGAACGGCGAGGGTGGCGGTACGCTTCATAGGAGAACGATCCTTTGTGGTTCGCCGGTGCGTCGAGGCCCCGGGCGATTGCGGGCACAACGGGTCGGATCGCCGCTCGTTCCGCACGTGCGAACTACGTAGCCACGCTTCCGGCACATGCTGAGCCGACGAACCGAGCCATCGCGGCGTTGTGAAGCGGTACGCGGAACATCGATTTTCTGATTATTCGCAATGCCTTGTTTGGTTTATGGCGGTGGCATGTGACAAGTTTCCGAACCGCGTCCTATGCCGACATGGCATAGCTGAACCGGTGGAACGGCATGCGTCGACGGCGTTGCGCCGCGGCGGAACTCGATGAAACGCGACTTCGTGTCCCGTCCTCGGACGGTCGCTTCGGCAATGCGACGGCACGGACTAGGTCTCGGGCTCGTCCTCGACGAAGAGACCGATCTGCGTGATCGGGTCGCGCTTGGGCATCGCGAAACCCATGTGCTTGAAGGCATGCTGCGTCAGCACCCGCCCGCGCGGCGTGCGCATCACGAAACCTTGCTGGATCAGGTAGGGCTCGATGATGTCCTCGATCGCGTCGCGGGGCTCCGAGAGCGCGGCCGCGATGGTCTCGATCCCGACGGGGCCGCCGCCGAAGGATTTCGCGATCATCGTGAGGTACTTTCGGTCCATCACGTCGAGGCCGACGGGATCGACGTCGAGCAGCTTCAGCGCCCGGTCGGCGATCGCCCGCGTCACGGTCGGCGCCTCGGCGACGACGGCGAAGTCGCGCACCCGCCGCAGTAGGCGGCCGGCGATGCGCGGGGTCCCGCGGGCCCGCTGGGCGATCTCGTTCGCGCCGTCGTCGGACATGCCGAGCCCGAGCACCCGCGCGCCGCGGCTGACGATGAGCTGCAGCTCGTCGATGTCGTAGAATTCGAGCCGGATCGGGATGCCGAAGCGATCGCGCAGCGGCGTCGTCAGCAGGCCCGCGCGGGTGGTGGCGCCGACGAGCGTGAACTTCGGCAGCTCGATCTTGACCGAGCGCGCCGCCGGCCCCTCGCCGATGATCAGGTCGAGCTGGTAATCCTCCATCGCCGGATAGAGGATCTCCTCCACCGCCGGGTTGAGGCGGTGGATCTCGTCGATGAAGAGCACGTCGCGCTCTTCGAGGTTGGTGAGCTGGGCCGCCAGATCTCCGGCCTTGGCGATCACCGGCCCGGAGGTCGAGCGGAAGTTCACGCCGAGCTCGCGCGCCACGATCTGCGCCAGGGTGGTCTTGCCGAGGCCAGGCGGCCCGACGAACAGGACGTGGTCGAGCGCCTGGCCGGTCATCTTCGCCGCCTGGATGAAGATCTCCATGTTGGCGCGCGCCGCCCGCTGCCCGATGAACTCGGACAGGCTCAGCGGACGGATGGTCTGATCGACGTCGTCGGCCCGCTTCTCCGGGTCGAGGATCGCGCTGGTCAGGGGTTTCGGCTTGCTCATGGAGCCTCGGCTGGGGATGCGATCCTCCTAACCCGCGCCCGCGGCGATGTCTAAGCGCGCCTCGCCGCCGTCGGATCGTCCGGCCAAGCCCGAAAAACAACCCTCGATTGTTTTTTCTTCGGCATGGTTGAGGTCGCGTTAATCGTTTCCCGGCCTCCTGGCCCCTGTCTTCACCGCCGCCCCGTGCCGTCGTTCCCGGCACCGGACCGACGACCGCGCCGTCGCGCGATCGCCGGATCGTCTCTTCGCGCCTTCGGATGGGCCGCATGCCGCACCTCGTATCCTGCCCGCCGCGCCGTCGCCTCCTCGCCACGACGGCGGTGCTGCCGCTGATCCTCGGGGCAGCGTCGATGGCGGCGCCCGATCCGGCCCGTGCGGCCTGCGTGGCGACCGCGACGGGCCTCGCCTGCGACGGGCCGGACGACGCGACGCTGGCGAGCCCGGTCGTCGGTCCCGGCGGCCTGTCGAAGGCCGGCACCGGCCGCGTCCTGCTCTCGGCCGCCAACACCTATGCCGGCGGCACCAGCCTCTCGGCCGGCACGCTCGCGACTTCCGCGCCCGGAACGCTCGGCGCGACCGACGGCGCCTTGCTGGTCTCGGGCGGGCGGCTCGACCTCGGCGGCACGGCCCAGGCCGTCGGGCTGGTGCGGCTCACCGGCGGCACCATCGCCGACGGGACGCTGCGCGGCTCGGTCTACGACGTGCAGTCCGGCGGCATCGAGGCCGCGCTGACCGGCCCCGGGCCGCTGGTGAAGACCGGCGCCGGCACCGTGACGCTGTCCGGCGCCAACGACTTCTCCGGCGGCACCCGCGTCGATGGCGGCACGCTGCAGCTGACCGGGAGCGGTCGTCTCGGCGCGGCGGACGCGGCCCTCGTGGTCGGGGGCGGAACGCTCGATCTCGGCGGCACCGCCTCCAGCGCCGGCCCGGTGGTGCTCACCGCCGGCACGATCCGCAACGGCACGCTGCGCGGCGCGATCTACGGCCTGCAGAGCGGCACCGTGGACGCGGTGCTGTCGGGCCCCGGGACGCTCGCCAAGAGCGGCGACGGCACCGTCCTGCTGACCCAGGCCAACAGCTACGCCGGAACCACCTCGGTCACCAACGGGACCCTGCGCGCCGGCATCGCGGGCGCCCTCCCCGCGGGCAGCGCGCTCCTCGTCGCCGGTGCCGGGACCTTCGACCTCGCCGGCTACGACCAGAGCGTCGCCGCGCTGAACGGCGACGGTCGGGTCTCGCTGGGCGGAGCCACCCTCACCGCCGGCTCGAACGGCACCGACGCGCTGTTTTCCGGCACGATCGACGGCACCGGCACCATCGTGAAGACCGGCGCCGGCCGCCTCGACCTCACCGGCGACAGCCCGTTCGCCGGCGGCGTGACGGTGGCGGAAGGCCGCCTGCGGGTCGGCGGCGACCTCGGCGCGGCCGATGTCGGCGTCGCCTCCGGCGCGACGATCGAGGGCATCGGCACGCTCGGCGGCCTCAGCGTCCGCAGCGGCGGCCGTGCGGCGCCGGGCTACGACGGGATCGGCACGCTGTCGGCCAACGGCAACGTGCTGTTCGAGGCAGGCTCGATCTTCCAGGTGAAGGCGGATGCGGCCGGCAACAGCGACCGGATCGCGGCGGGCGGCGTCGCGACCCTGCGCGGCGGCCTCGTCGACGTGCAGGCGCAGCCAGGCGCCTACAGCGCCAACACCACCTACACGATCCTCACGGCAGCGGGCGGCGTGCAGGGGCAGTTCGCCGCCGTCACCTCCAACTTCGCCTTCCTGACGCCGTCGCTGACTTACGCGGACGACGCGGTGCAGCTGCACCTGACCCGCAACGACCTCGGCTTCGACACCGCCGGCGCGACGGTGAACGGCGTCGCCGCCGGCCGGCGCGCGCAGTCGCTCGGTGCCGGCCAGGCGGTCTACGACGCGGTCGGCCCGCTTTCCGCCGCCCAGGCCCGGCAGGCCTTCGACGCGCTCTCGGGCGAGGTCCACGCGAGCGCGGTCACCGCGCTCGTCGAGTCCGGCGGGCTGGTGCGCGAGGCGATCCTCGATCGGATGCGCTGGTCGGACGGCGCCGGCCTCACCTGCACGCCGGCCGCGCCCGGCCTGCCGACAGAGCGTGCACCGATCGCCCGGGTGCCGCTGAACTCCGTGCCCGAATGCGGCACGGGCCTCGGCCCCGGCGGCCTCGACCAGCGGATCGTCGGCTTGTGGGGCCAGGGCTTCGGCAGCTTCGGGCGCACCGGCTCGGACGGCAACGCCGCCGCCCTCCAGCGCAACACCGGCGGCCTCGTCATCGGCGGCGACGTCGCCGCGAGCGACCTGATCCGCGTCGGCGCCGCAGCCGGCTACACCGACACCGCCCTCGACATCCCGCTGCGCATGTCGAGCGGCAACGTCCAAACCGGGTTCGGGTCGGTCTATGCCGGCATCGGCCTCGGCGCGCTCGACCTGCGGATCGGCGGCCTCTACGGCATCAGCGACACCGAGACCCGGCGCGACGTCGCGTTCGCCGGCTTTCGCGACAGCGCCCGCGCCTCTTACGGCGGCAGCGTCGCGCAGGGCTTCGGCGAAATCGGCTACCGCATGGACCTCGCCGGCCTGACGCTGGAGCCCTTCGCCGGCGGTGCGGTGATCCGCGTCGGGCAGGACGCCTTTTCCGAGACCGGCGGCGCAGCGGCGCTCACCGGCGCGGCGCGCGACGCCACCGTGTCCACCGCGACCGCGGGCGTGCGGGCCGAGGCGCGGATCGATGGCTTCGTCGGCGGCCTGCCGATGCTGCTGCGCGGCCTCGTCGGGTATCGCGGCGCCTTCGGCGACGTCACCCCGAACGCGCTCCTCGCCTTCAATGCCGGCGGCGTCTCGGCGCTGACCCGCGGCGCGCCGGTCGACCGCAGCGCCGTGCTGCTCGAGACCGGGTTGAGCTGGATCGTCCTACCCTCGACCACCGTCGGCCTGTCCTATGCCGGGCAGATCGGCGCCCGCGCCCAGGACCACGGCGCCAAGGGCAACCTGACCTACCGCTTCTGACGCCGCCACCACGCGACGAGGGCGGCCCAGGTCCTCTCGATCCAGCGGGCGGCCTTCTCCAGCGGCACCTTCAGCCAGGGCACGTCCTGCGCCAGAAGCGCGAGGCCGAGCGGCAGCATCCACAGGCCGAGCACCGGCAGGATCGAGAAGATCCCGCCGAGGATGAGCAGCAGTGCGGCCCCCACCCGCAGCCACAGGCGCGACGGCTCGCGCAGCCAGCCGACGGCGCGCTGCAGCGGCGCGGGCAGCTTTTGGGAGAGGTGCGCGACGCGCTGGTCCCAATCGTCGGGTGTCGGGTTCATCCTCCAGGAACGCACCAGCGACGAAAACGTCGCCGGATTTTCTCGGTCCCGGTGTGCGGACGGGGCAGCGTCGGGCGCCGCTCAGTAGCCCAGCGCCAAGCCGGTGTTCCGGCGCGGGTCGTTCGCCCCGTAGAACCGGTTCGCCCCGACCGCCTTGCCGCCGAGCACCGGCGCGCCGATCAGGATCGCGGCGAGGTGGTTGGCCGGCTGCGGCCCGGCGAAATGGTGGCCCATGCCCTCGAGGATCCTGCGGGTGTCGGGCGAGAGCGCGAACCGCTCGACGTTGGTGACGTCGGGCAGCCACTGGTTGTGGATGCGGGGCGCGTCGGCCGCCTCCTGCACGTTCATGCCGTAATCGACGACGTTCAGGATGCTGTGCAGCACCACGGTGAGGATGCGGCTGCCGCCCGGCGTGCCGGTGACGAGGACGGGCTTGCCGTCCTTGGTCACGATGGTCGGGCTCATCGAGCTCAGCGGCGTCTTGCCCGGCGCGATGGCGTTGGCCTCGCCCTGCACCAACCCGTAGATGTTCGGGACCCCGACCTTGGCGGTGAAGTCGTCCATCTCGTCGTTGAGCAGCACGCCGGTGCCGGGCACGGTGATGCGCGCGCCGAACCAGTCGTTCAGGGTGTAGGTCACCGAGACCGCGTTGCCGGCGCCGTCGACGATGGAATAATGCGTCGTGTTGCTGCCCTCGTGCGGCGGCACCCCCGGCTTGAGCCGGCTCGACACGCCGGCCTTGCCCGGATCGATCGCGCTCCGGATGGTCGCCGCGTAGGCCTTGTCGGTCAGGCGCGCGGTCGGGTTGTCGACGAAGTCGGGATCGCCCAGGTAGCTGTTGCGGTCGACGTAGGCGTGCCGCATCGCCTCGATCTCGTAGTGGATCGCCTGCGCCGAGCCCCAGCCGAGATCGCCGAGGGGGTAGCCTTCGAGGATGTTCAGCATCTCGCAGATGACGACGCCGCCCGAACTCGGCGGCGGAGCCGAGATCACGCGGTAGCCGCGATAGTCGCACTCGACCGGCTTCAGCTCGCGGGTGCGGTAGCGGTCGAGGTCGGCCTGGACGATCAGGCCCTTGCCGGCCTGGCTGGAGGCCACGATCGCGCTGCCGACCGGGCCGCCGTAGAAGCCGGCCGCGCCGTGCTCGGCGATCGTCCGGAGCGTTCCCGCGAGATCCTTCTGCTTGAGCGTCCGGCCGGCCCGGAACGGCGCATCGCCGTCGACGAAGATCGCGGCGGAGGCCGGATCCCTGCGCAGGTCCGGGGTGGCGATGGCGAACATGTCGGCGTCGCCCTGCTCGAGGACGAAACCGCCCTCGGCGTAGGCGATGGCCGGGGCGATCAGGTCGGCGCGGGCCATCGTCCCGTAGGTCTCGAGCGCCGTCTCCAGGCCGGAGACGGTGCCCGGCACCGCCACGGCGAGGGGGCCGCTGACGCTTAGGCCCTTGATGACGTTCCCGTCCCTGTCGAGGTACATGTCGCGGGTCGCGGCCAAGGGCGCCTTCTCGCGAAAATCGAGGAAGGTCCGGCGCCCGTCGGCGAGCTGGACGGTCATGAAGCCGCCGCCGCCGAGGTTGCCCGCGGCCGGGTAGACCACCGCCAGCGCGTAGCCGACGGCCACCGCCGCATCGACGGCATTGCCGCCGCGCTTCAGCACGTCGACGCCGACCTGGGTCGCGAGGTGCTGCGCGGTCACGACCATGCCGTGCTCGGCCACCGCGGGCGCGATCGAGGCCGCTCGGGCCGGCATCGCGAGGGCGAGGATCGCGAGCATCGACGCGACCGCCCGGGCCGGCCTGCGGTGCGACCCAGCCGTCTGCGTCGGGCCAGGGCTGCCGTCCGTTCGATCCAGGCGCATCGTCGCTCCGAGGAAAGTTGGTAAGGCCGCGCTCGCGGCCCGGGCGGTGGAATGGGCCGCCAAGGTTGGCGCCGCGTCAACCGGCGCCGGGCGAAAATCGCGAAGGGCCGCCTCCCGCCCCGCAAGCCGCGTTCCGTGCCCGATCGCGGCGTGCGCCGACGGCGAAAAGCCCCGCCGGCTGGCCTCGGCCCCGGCCCTGCTGTTAAGAGGCCCCTCGACGGGCGGCCCGAAAGAGGCTCGGCCCGACGGAGGAACGATGCCTCGCTTTATTCTCCCCATCGCCGGAGCCGTGCTGATCGCCATGACCGCTGCCGCCAACGCCGACTACACCACCCTGCCCTCCGGCCTGAAGTATCAGGACGAAGTCGTCGGCACCGGGCCCGAGCCGAAGGCCGGCCAGAAGGTGACCGTGCAGTACACCGGCTGGCTCGACGACGCCGGCAAGAAGGGCAAGA
This sequence comes from Methylobacterium sp. E-016, assembly GCF_022829745.1. Classification (NCBI taxonomy): domain Bacteria; kingdom Pseudomonadati; phylum Pseudomonadota; class Alphaproteobacteria; order Hyphomicrobiales; family Methylobacteriaceae; genus Methylobacterium; species Methylobacterium sp. E-016. Next base: position 137,658 of record NZ_JAKSYF010000078.1, on the reverse strand, counting down.
AGTTCGATTCCTCGCGGGATCGCAACCAGCCCTTCACCTTCACCCTCGGCGCCGGCCAGGTCATCCAGGGCTGGGACCTCGGCGTCGCCACGATGAAGCAGGGCGGCAAGCGCACCCTGGTGATCCCGGCCGAGCTCGGCTACGGCGCCCGCGGCGCCGGCGGCATCATCCCGCCCGGCGCGACACTGATCTTCGACGTCGAGCTTCTCGGCGCGAAGTAACGCGGACGGCTGCGCGAGCGGGAGTTCGAGACGATGCTGTTCGCGCAGCTTCCCGACGACCTGTTCCGGCCGCTGGCCTCGCCGAGCCGGGCCTTCAACGCCGCGCTGCTGCTGCACCTGCACCGCAAGGTGATGGGCACCAGCCCCGACCCGGTGCGCAAGGCGGAGCTGCTCGCCGCCATCGGCGACTTCTCCGCCGACTGGGCGCTCGACCAGCAATCCGACGACGAGCCGGTGCCGGTCGATCCGATCGAGCGGCGCTCGGCGCTGTTCCGGCGCTTCCTCGAGACCGGCTGGCTGATCGAGCGGCGCGAGCGATACGTGCCGGTGGTCGATTTCGACCCCGAGGCGCGGCTGCTGCTCGAGGAGCTGTCGCGGATGGAGCGCGGCGAGACCCGCTCCTACGGTGCCGCGATCCTCGACGTGCTCGGAAGCCTGGAGAGCGCGATCACCAACCCGGCCGACCGCTCCGAGGCGCTCGGCAATGCGGCCCGCGCGGCGCAGGCCTTCCTCGGGCACGTCCGCGGGCTGGCCGGCGCGATGCGCAAGATCGAGGAGCGCATTCTCCACGAGGAGGATATGCGCGCCGCCTTCCGCCTCTACTTCGAGGACTTCGTTGAGCGCCACCTGATCAGCGACTACCGGACGCTGCACACGCGCTACAACCCGTTCCGCTTCCGCTCGGCGATCGTGCGCGAGGCGGGCCGCGCGCTGCGCGATCCGCTGCTGATCCGCGCGCTCGCCGAGGCGATCCTGCGCGAGGGAAGGGCGGCGGAACTTCGCGTCGCCGAGCGCGGCGTGCGCGCCGACCTCACCCAGATCCTGTCGATCTTCGAAGGGCTCGACCGGCACCTCGACGCCGTCGACGACGTGGTCGCGCGGATGGAGCGCCGGATCGCGGCCGCCGTCCGCTACATGGACCGGCCGGATTCGGCCGGGATCGAGCGCACGGCGGCGGCCCTGCGCGCGGTCGGCGCCGCGGCGGTCGCACCGGACGTGGCACCGGCGATCTCGCTGCTGCGCCCGCCGATCGGGACGCCGCACCTCGCGATCCCGCGCGGGCGAAAAGTCCCGATCGAGACCGAGGCGCTGCCGGATTTCGAGATCGATCCCGCGATCGAGGCCTTCGTCGAGGCGAAGGCGGCCTATCGCCGCCGCACCACCGTCACGGCGGAGACGATGACCGCCTTCCTCGACCGCCACCTCGGGCCCGACGGCACCCTGCGGGGCTCGGCGATCGCGGTCGCCGACGTCGACGCCTTCGTCGTGTTCCAGCGCCTGCGCGAGATCGACGTGCTGTTCGAGGGCGCGCTCGGCACGCGCTACACGATCGCCCGCGTGGAGGGCCGGCTCGCGAACGGCTGGCTCGACTGCCCGGACTTCGTCATCCGCCGCATCTCGGGCGACCGGCATGCTTGAGCCGTTCCGCGCCATCGTCGACGGCGAGGAGCCGCCCCCACCCGGCGCCCGCGCGCCCGACGTGGAGGAGCTGACCCGCGCGCTCGCGGTGCTGCTGAAGGGCCAGGTGATCTACGCGAACACCCCCGGCATCGGCCGCAGCTACGAGCTCGCGCGCCACTACGCCCCGTTCTTAACCGACTACTTCGCCTGCCTCGGCTACGCGCTGACCGTGTCGCACCGCGACCAGATGGTCTCGCTCACGCTGGCCCAGGACGGCCCGCGTCACGACATCGTCGCCGAGCGCCTGCGCAAGGACGAGACCCTGGTGCTGCTGGCGCTCCGCCTGATCTACGAGGAAGGCTTGCGCGATCACCGCGTCTCCACCGACGGGCTCGTCGAGTGCACCACCGACGACGTCACCGAGCGCATCCGCACCGCCGCCCGCAGCGATCCGCCCGAGGAGACGCGGCTGATCGAGATCCTGCGCCTGATCGCCCGCCGCGGCGGGCTGCGGCTCGGCGAGCGCGACAGGGCTGAGCGCGTCACCCCGGTGAGCGTGCTGCCCGGCATCCTGGTGCTCGCCTCGGACGCGTGGCTCGACCGCCTGCGGGCGTGGTCCGAGGCGGCCGAGGGCTGAGTCAGGGCTTCGCCGCCCGTGGCGCGGGCAGCAGCGTGCGCAAAGCCTCGAAGTAGCGCCGACCGAGGATGCGCTGCGAGGCCGCGTCGAAATGGATCTTGTCGCCGGGGTTTCCGGTTAGCCCGTCGGCCGAGACGTCGACCGTCCGCGGCACCGTGTCGGCGAGGTGCGCGAGCGCGTCGAGGATCGCGGTCTGCGCGGGCGTCGGCTTCACCCATTCCGGCTCGAAGCGCCCCGTCACGAACGGCGCGTTCCGCGCGCCGCCGATGCGGGCGCGGAACGCGGCGACGGTGCGCGTGAGCCGCGCGGCGTAGTCCGAGCCGGACAGCGCGCCGACGTCGGCCTCGCCCTGGTGCCAGAGGATCGCGGCGAGGCAGGCGTTCGGCGCGGCGGCGAGCGCCGCGTTGGTGCGCATCACCGCAGCCTCGAACAGGTCGTCGCCGGGGTTCCAGCGGCCGTTGGCGAAGCCGGTGCCGCCGACGGCCACGGGCACGAGCAGGATCCGGCGGCCCGGCGGCCGCGCGGCGATGTAAGCGCGGGCGAAGCTCAAGCCGAGGCCGACCCGCCCCGCGGCGGCCCCCGGATGCAGGAGCGGATCGATCGCGGCCACGATCCGGCCACGGCCGCCGGCCTGGCTCCACTGCCCGATGCGCGGATCGGGCGTCCCGTCGAGCGCGGCGTCGAAGCCCAGGCCGAACCCGACCATGTTCGACTGCCCGGCGAGCAGCACCACGTCGGTGCCCCGCCCCCGATCGGTCGGCCTGCAGACCCACGCCGTCGCGGGCGACGCCAGCGCGAGGCCGACGAGGGCCGAAACGCCGAGCCTCGTGGCCCGGCGAGGACCCGTGCGCTGCGTTCTCAAAATCATGGCTGCCGTGCCCGCGCCCCCGGGATCGCGGGGCTTCCGGCCCCCCTCTACACCGAAAACCCGCGGCGCCCCCGCCGTCCGTGCTCTGCGCGCCCTTGCGTCTGCCCGCGCGGTTGGCCAACTGGGCGCCCCCGCCTCACCCGGATCGGACCCGCCCCCCGGTGTACCGCCTCACCGACATCGCCCTTTCGAACTGGTACCTCATCCGGCGCGAGCAGATCCGGATCCGGGGCGCGGCGGCGCTCGTCGGGCCGACGGGGGCCGGCAAGTCGACGATCTTCGATGCGGTCGGCACCGTGCTGGCCGGCAACAATGCCAGCCGGCTGGCGCTGAACGCCTCGGCCTCGGGCCGCAGCGCACGCACCGTGCGCGACTACTGCCTCGGCTGGATCAGCGACCCAGCCGAGGGCGGGCGCCCGACGCGCGAGGCCTGCGAGACCGTCATCGCCCTGGTGTTCGAGAACGCCGAGAGCGGGCGCACGGTCTCCTTCGGGCTGGCGCTCGCCGCGCGGGCGACCGACCAGAAGGAGGAGGTGCTCTCCCGCTTCATCGCCACCGGGCACCGCTTCGAGATCGGCGACTACCTGCGCACCAATGCCGAGGGCAGCTTCACCGCGCCGTGGACCGAGATCGCCAAGGACCTGCGGCTGCGGGCCGAGCGCTTCGAGGAGTTCCGCTCCTCCGGCGAGCGCTTCACGGCGGAAGTGCTGGCGACCCTGCGCGAGGGTGCGCCGGCGCCGGACCCGCGCCACTTCCTGCGCACCTTCTCGAACGCGGTTGCGTTCAAGCCGATCTTCGATTCGAGCGCCTTCGTGCGCAGCTTCGTCCTCGACCCCGAGCCGCTCGACGTCGCGCGCGTCCGGCAATCGGTCGAGAATTGGCGCCGGCTGCTGGAGACGATCGAGGAGCTGGAGGTCAAGCTCGCGCGGCTGAAGCGTCTCGCCGGGCGCTACGAATCCTGGGCCGATGCGGTGCTCGCCTCCGGCATCCACGAGGCCCGGGCGGCCAGCGCCGAGCTGCGCCGCCGCTGCCACGATCTCGTGGCGGTGCGGGCCAAGCTCCGCGCCGGCGCCGAGCCGCTGCGGATCGCCCGCGAGAGCGTCGCCACGAGCCGCGGCTTCGTGCGCGACATCGACGGGGAGATCGCCGAGAAGAAGGCCCTCGTCGTCGGCGGCGCCACGGACGGGCGCCTGGCCGCCTCGACCATCGGCCTGTCGATGCTGGAGCGCGACCGGCGGGACCTGGCGGCCCGGGTCGCCGACCTCGTCGGCCTCGTCGGGCAGATGGGCAAGCTCCAGGCGGTCGCGCCGGTGCTGCGCCAGGTGGCGCCGCAGGCCGCGCGGCTCGCCGAGGCCTGCGCCCGCTCGGGGCTGCGCCGCGAGGCCCCGCCGGAGGAGACCCTGCGCCACGACGGGCCCCTCCCCGACCTGATCGAGGGCCTGCTGCGGCTGCCCGAGTTCGACGAGGCCCTGGACCGGGCCGCCGAGGACACGGCGCTGAAGGCCCGCGCGCAGGAGAGCGAGGCCGAGCGCTCGGCCCCCGCCCCGGCCGCAGGGCACGGCGCGCGGCTCTCCTCCGACACGGTCGCCTTCCGCGCCGAGCTGGCCCGGCGCAACATCGATGCCGTGCCGGTCTGCGAGCTCGCGGAGATCGTCGATCCGCATTGGGGGCCGGCGCTCGAGGGCCTGCTCGGCCGGGCGCGCGAAGCCCTCGTGGTCGCGCCCGACCGGCTCGAGGAGGCGCTCGGCGTGCTCCAGGGCAACCGCGACCGCTTCAGCCGCTGCATCCTGGTGAAGACGACCGACACCGCCGGCCAGCGGGCGCGCCGCTTCGACGACGGCCCGCTCTCGGTGATCGAGACCGACGACCCGCACGCCGCCGCCTTCCTCGGCGTGCGGCTCGGCGGCTACGATCTCGCCCGCGACGACGCCGAGCTGCGCCGGATGAGCCGCGCCGTGGCGCCGAGCGGGCGCACCACCGCCGGCATGGCCTACTCGGTGACCCGCTCGGTCGACCTGCTGATGACGCGCGGCCAGCGCGGCCCCACCGCCGAAGGCCGGCACAACCACGAGGTCGCGGTGGCGGAGGCCAAGCGCCTGCGCGGCGAGGCCGTGGTCCTGCGCGAGGCCGCGCGGACGGCGGCGGCGATCCGCGCGCGCATCGCCCGCGGCGTCGAGGATTGCGACGCCCTGCGCGAGGAGATCGACGGGATCGAGGGCCGCAAGCGCACGCTCGCCACCGAGCGCGAGGCGATCGAGAAGCGCGACACCGCCGGCCTCGCCGAGGAGATCAAGGCGCTCACCGCCGAGCGCATCGCCTACCTGCGCGAGCTCTCCGAGGTGCTGGAGCCGAAGCTCGACGGCCTGCTCGCTGAGGAGGCCGGGCTCAAGGCGCGGCTCGGGGCCGGGCGCGAGGCGGCGCGTGCCGCCTTCGCCGCCCGCCGCAGCGCCCTGCATAGGCTCGCCAGCGGGGATTGCCTGCGCATCCGCATGGTGCGCGGGCAGGTGTTCTCGGCCGCCCCCGTCCACGCGATCCGCGCGGAATTGGCCGGGCTGGAGGCGAAGGCGATCTCGGCTGCGGCGTCGGCCGAGCGCAGCCTCGCGCAGGAGGCGGCCGAGAGCGCGCGCTCGCACGGCCGCGCGGCCGAGCGCGACCTCGCCGAGTATTGCGCCCAGTGGCGGATCGACAACCCGCTCGGCCGCGGCGACGGCAACCGCGGCGACCAGCCGGCGACCTTGGGCTATGCCTGGGTCCGGCGCGAGCACGACGAGGTCGAGGGGCACGAGCTGCGCCGCTACCGCGCCCAGGCCGAGCGGGCGACGGACGAGATGCGCCGCCTGATGACGGAGGACCTGCTGACGCGGCTCGCCGACAAGTTCGAGCGGGTGCGCGCGCGGCTCGACGCGCTCAACGAGCGGCTCTCGACCCAGCGCTTCACCGGCCAGACCTACGCCTTCGAGGCCGTGGTCGACCGCCGCTACGCCGCCGTCCACGCGCTGGCGACCGAGGTGGCGCGCTCGCCCGACGCGGCCCAGGCGCTGCTGCCGGACGACGGCGAGGGCCCGATGGCCGCTGCGCTTGCCGAGGTCACCGCCCTGATCTCCGGTGCCGAGGACGCGGCACGCCTGGCCGACTACCGCAACTACTTCGTCTACGAGATCGGGATGCGGGACGGGGCGGGAAACCGCACCACGATGTCGAGCCGGGCGCTGCGCGGATCGGGCGGCGAGGCGCAGGCGCCGTTCTACGTGGCGATCGCGGCCTCGCTCGCCAGCGCCTACTATCCGGGCGACCGGCCAGGCGACGAGAATCCGGGCTTCGGCCTGTGCCTGCTCGACGAGGCGTTCTCGAAGCTCGACGTGCGCAACAGCCAGGCGCTGGTCGATCTCTACGCGGCGTGGGGGCTGCAGCTGCTCATCGCCGCCCCGGAGGACAAGCGCACCACGCTGACCGAGGTGATGGACACCATCGTCACCGTCTACAAGAGCCCGGATCTCGCCTCGGTGCGGATTGAGTCCGAGCACCCGCTGGAGGCGGCCAAGCGTGCGCTGCACGCGATCAATCCGGAGCGGTACGACGACGATCGCGATGCGGCCGAGTAGGCTGCGCGATCGCAATTAGGCACCGCCGGCGCGAGAACGATCGGGAGAACGTCCGGCCAGCGGTGCCAGCCAGACGAGAGGGGGGAACTCATCGAGCCGATTACATCCTAGGGTTTGCTCGGCCGATCGCCATTCACATTTGTGAAAGTGCCGACGACAAAACTCCGGCGCGTTGGACTTATGCACCGTCGCGCACCGTGGGCGGTCGGCAGCGCGACCGCGCCGCCGCATCGGGCCGGGCGCGGTCGCGTCGCGGAAGCGCCGCCCGTTCGGGGGGCCGGCGCGACGTCTCAGTTCAGGTAGGTGCGGATCCAGTTCGGGGACAGGATCTCGCCCTCGTCCGTGATGATCCAGGGCTGCTTGGCCGGGTCGGTCAGCGCGCCGGCGGCGGCGGCGATCGCCTCGCGCAGGGTGCCGTAGCGCTTGGGCTGCGCCAGCGGCGAGCTTGCCGGCAGGGTGCGCCAGATCGTCAGATCGGCGGGTCGTTCGAGGGCCTCGGTTTCCATCTCACTCTTTTCCTTCCGAAACGGTATCGTCCGTTCAGGCGTCCACGGCCGGCACCAGGGCTGGCCGATCAGGAACGCAGCGTATTTGCCCAGACATCGAAGCATCTCTAAGGCAGCTTCACGATCATTGCGGCACCCTCGTCAGGAACCGGTCATGATTGCGTCGCAAATCTCCCGCGCCGGATTGCCGACCACCGGTGGCAGATCGGGCGCGAACACCTCAGGACTTCGTTTCGTCTTGTCGAAATTGTGGTCTTGAGGAATGACCATTCCGTTAGCGTCTCCGCCGCAGCGCGACGGTGCGGCGCCGCACCTTGACCATTCCCGTGCGAGAACGTTGAAGCGGGCAGGCTGAATGCCACGTTAAGGGTCGACGGATCGCGGGTCGGCCGCGTCGTCGTGCCCGTCGGTCGGAGATCGCGTCATCGTGCCGGATCGTTTCGCGCGCCTCGTGCTGGCCGCCATCCTGGTGCTGCTGGCGCTGTTCGTCGCACAGCCCTACGTCACCGCGTTCCTGTTCTCGCGGGAGGTCCCGCGCGCGGTGACCGCCCGCGGCGACCTCGCACCGGCGGAGGCGACCACCGTCGCGCTGTTCGAGCGGGCGAGCCCTTCGGTGGTGCACGTCTTCGCGCAAGGGGCGGTGCGTGGCGCCGACCTGATGAGCCTCGACGACGAATCCGAGCAGGGCCAGGAGGGCGGCCGGTCGGGCAACACCCAGACCGGGACCGGCTTCGTCTGGGATGCCGGCGGCCACGTCGTCACCAACAACCACGTCGTCCAGGCGGCGATCCAGTCGGGCGGGTCGATCTCGGTGCGCCTGTCCTCGGGCGAGGTGGTCGCGGCGACCTTGGTCGGCGCCGCGCCGGCCTACGACCTCGCGGTGCTGCGGCTCGGCCGGGTGGCGAAGGCGCCGCCGCCGCTCGCCATCGGCACCTCGGCCGACCTGAAGGTCGGGCAGTCCACCTTCGCCATCGGCAACCCGTTCGGGCTCGACCACACCCTCACCACCGGCGTGATCAGCGCGCTCCAGCGGCGCCTGCCGACGAGCGAGGGCCGCGAATTGTCCGGCGTGATCCAGACCGATGCGGCGATCAACCCCGGCAATTCCGGCGGGCCGCTGCTCGATTCCGCCGGCCAGCTGATCGGCGTCAACACCGCGATCTTCTCGCCGTCCGGGGCGAGCGCCGGCATCGGCTTCGCGGTGCCGGTGGACGTGGTCAACCGCGTGGTGCCCGATCTCATCCGCAACGGGCGCGTGCGCAACCCCGGCATCGGCATCATCGCCGGCCAGGAGGCGACCGCCGCCCGGCTCGGCATCGACGGCGTCGTGGTGCTCCGCGTCCTGCGCGGATCGCCGGCCGCCGGCGCGGGCCTGCGCGGGGTCGACGCGCAGACGGGGGCGATCGGCGACGTCGTCGTCGGCGTCGGCGACCGCCCGGTCCACCGCTTGGCCGACCTCACCGCGGCGCTCGAGGCGGCGGGTCTCGGCCAGCCGATCGACCTCGCGGTCGAGCGGGACGGGCGCACCCGCCGCGTGCGCATCACGACGGCGGACGTCGCGGAGAACCGGCCATGATCCCCACCCTCGCCGTGCTGATCGGCCTCGCCGCCGGTCTCTCGATCGCCGCTCCCCTCCCCGCGCGAGCCGCCGAGAAGCCGGCGCGCCCGCGGCTCTGTCCCGAGGACGCGCCGGAGGGCGTGCGCCTGCCGCCGCAGCCGGGCTGCGGATCGCGCGAGATCCCGGCGCCGCGGCGCGACTCCGGGTTCCACGAGATCCTTCCGGGCACGGGCATCCGCATCGGCGGGCGCGCGAGTTCCAGCTTCGACATGCGGCGCTAGGCCGATGCTGCTCGTCCTCGGCTTCGCGGCGTGTGTCGGCCTGTGGTGGCTCGGCCGGAACGGCGGCCGGCTCGGGCCCAGGCTCACCCCGCGGTCGATCCGGCGTGCCGGCGCCTGGATCGCGATCGGGCTCGCCGCCATCCTGCTGCTGCGCGGCCAGCTCGGCCCGGCCCTGGTCGTCGGGCTCGGCGGCGTCTGGCTGCTCGACGGGCCGGAGACGCTGGGTTCCCGGCTCAAGCGGCTGCTGGCGTCGATGAAGCCGTCGTCGAAACGGCACCGGACGGCGCGGGTGGATTTCGTCCTGCGCGACGACGGCAGCGTCGGCGACGGCATCCTGCGCGGCGGCCCGCTCGGCGGCCGGCGTCTCGAGAGCCTCGGGCTCGCCGACCTCCGCGCGGTGCTGGCGGTCTGCCGGGCGCAGGATCCCGCAGCGGTGGTGCCGCTAGAGACGTATCTCGACCGCCGGCACGCCGGCTGGCGTGTAGACGCTGAGCGCGATCGCGACGCGGGGCCGCGCCGTCCGGCGCAGCCAGGGACGATGACGCAGGACGAGGCCTATCAGATCCTGGGGCTTGAGCGCGGGGCGACCCCAGAGGCCGTCCGCACGGCTCACCGGACCTTGATGAAGCGCGCCCACCCCGACCAGGGGGGAAGCGCCGAAGGGGCGGCCCGCGTCAACGCGGCCCGCGACAGGCTGACGAACCGACATCGCTGAGACTCCACGCGCGTTGCCAGGGGTGCAGGACGACGTTCGCCGAGGGCGGCGTCCGCCGTCGGCGTCGATGGCGACCGGGGCGGCGAAGGCCGCCGGTCGCTGAATGCCACGGTCGAACTGACCGCGGCGCGACGTGAGGGGGATCAGCTGCGGGTGGCGAAGCAGCTGAAGCCGCTGCGCTTCAGGGCGGAGCAGGCATCCTGCGCCGCGTCCTGCTCCTGGAAGCCGGAGAAGCGTGCGCGGTAGAGGGTGGCGCCGCTGTGCTCGACCTTCACCGTGTAGGGCGCGGCCTTCGAGAGGCTGCCGCCGCCCTTCGCCTTGGCGTCGGCCAGCATCGCCTTGGCCTTGCCCTCGTCGTCCATGGCGCCGAGCTGGATCACCCAGGCCGTCGGCACGATCTTCGGGCCGGCGATGGGCTTCGGCGCCTCGGCGCGGGCGATCGGGCCGTCGGCCGACGCGATGCGCTGATCGGATTTGCGTGCGCCGCCCGGGAACGCGGCCTGTCCCGTCGCGGGTGCGGCGTAGGCCTGCGCCGCCTTCGGCAGGGGCTGCGCGCCGGCCTTGAAGGCGCCGGCGCTGCCGGGGGTCGCGGTCGAGCGCCGCGGCGCGATGTCGAGGGGCTGGCCGGCATCGGTCGAGTTCGTGGTCTCGACCTCGTCGTCCTCGGCCGAAGCCAGCTGCGTCCGGGTCCGCGAGACCGCGTCGGCGACGACCGCCGGCCGGGCGCGCTCGGCGACCTCGACGGTCGGCGGCGCCTGGCGGGCGCCGGCATAGGCACGCGGCAGGCTGGCGCGGACGAGGTCGGCCATGATCCGGTCGCGGCTGGCGCCCGACTTGCCGCCGAGCACGATCGCGACGATCTGGCGGTCGTCGGACTTGGCCGCCGTCATCAGGTTGAAGCCGGAATCGCGGGTGTAGCCGGTCTTGATGCCGTCGACGCCCTCGACGTTGCCGAGCAGGTGGTTGTGGTTGCCGATCGTCCGGCCGCGGAAGGCGAAGGACCGGGTCTGGAAGTAGCGGTAGTAGCGCGGGAAGCGGTCCTGGATCGCGCGGGCCAGCACGGTGAGGTCGCGGGCCGTCGTCACCTGCTCGGAATCGGGAAGGCCCGAGGCGTTGGCGTAGTGCGTGCGGCTCATGCCGAGCGCGTGCGCCTTGGCAGTCATCAGCTCGGCGAACCGCTCCTCGGAGCCGGCGATGTTCTCGCCGATGGCGCAGGCCACGTCGTTGGCCGACTTGGTGACGATCGCCTTGATCGCGTCCTCGACGGCGATGGTCTGCCCGGGCCGCAGGCCGAGCTTCGACGGCGCCTGGGCTGCGGCATGGGCCGAGATCGTCAGCTCGGAATCGAGGGCGAAGCGCCCCTTCTCCATCTGCTCGAACAGCATGTAGAGGGTCATCACCTTGGTGATCGAGGCCGGGTGCCGGATCGCGTCCTCGTTCACCGCGTGCAGCGTGCGGCCGGACTTCACGTCGACCACCATCGCGGCGTAGGGCGGATTGTAGCCGCCGCCGGGGCGGACGTGGCGCCCGTGGCGGCGCGCCTCGGCGGGAGACGCCAGCGCGGTCAGGACCGCGGCGGCGGCGAGCGCGGCCGAGATCGTGGGCACGGTCCGGGAGCGACGGGAAACGCTACGCATCACGACTCATTGCCCTCGACAGACCGGCCACGGCCAGTTTGCATCGCACCATTCAGCTCGGACATGCCCTGCGGCGTGGCCCGATCACGTCTGTCAAACACGCTACGGCGATGCAGTTACGGCGCGGTTAATGGAGCCGACGACATTCGACGCATCACTTTTGCATCGCAACACGGATTAACGGCGGATGCTGCAGTGCACAAATGTGACGGGCTGTAGTCGTTCGGGCCGGACGACGGCGGTACCCCGATTATTCGCGGGCGCGCGGTCGAGGCCGTGGCGCCGCAGGAGATCCTTCATGACCCCATCCTACGCCCCGGCCGCCGACGCGGTCCGCACCGGCCTCGACGGCGCGAAAGCCGGCGCCGCGGCGCTGAGCCAGAGCGTCGGCGCCGGCGCCCGCACCAGCCAGACCATCGGCATCGAGTGGATGGACTTCCTCAAGCAGGTCAGCGCCGAGGTCGCCGCGACCACGGAAAAGGTCGTGAAGGCCGGCAGCCCGGCCAAGGCGATCGAGATCCAGAGCGCGTTCGTGAAGACCTCCAGCGAGCTCTGGATGGCGCGCGCGGCGACCTTCCGCGACCTCTACGCCACGCTGGCCCAGGACATGACGAAGCCGTTCACGACGCTGGCCGGCCGGTCCGCCACGGCGGCGGCGGCGCGGACCGCCGCCTGATCCGTTTGCGGGTGCGGCGGCCCGCTCCCGGACAGTTGCGCGCAGACGACTGGCGAAACCGAATCCCGCCGCCTAGATTGGCTCAGACGCGGCCGGGCCCGTCGCAGCGACGCGACAAGCCCCGGCCGGCACGAAGGAGCCGGTTCCATCACGATGACAGACGTCCCGATGCGGGGCACCGCTCATCCCCACGACTCGACAGGCCGGCCTTCGCTCGAGGCGGTGCGATTTACGACGACCGCCTCGGACCCCGGGGACCCGGGCGGCGACGATCGCTCGAATACGGCGATCATCACCCGTACCAAGCCGAAGACCAAGCGGCCGAGCCTGTATCGGGTGCTTTTGCTCAACGACGACTACACGCCGCAGGATTTCGTCGTGCTGGTGGTCGAGCGTTTCTTCAACAAGACCCACGAAGACGCCTACCAGATCATGATGCACGTGCATCATAACGGCGTCGGAGAATGCGGGGTGTTCACCTACGAGGTCGCGGAGACCAAGGTGACGCAGGTCATGGACTTTGCGCGCAAACACCAACATCCTCTGCAGTGCGTTATGGAAAAAAAGTAGGCTCACGCAGCACAAAGGCTCGAGCATTGCCCAGCTTCTCACGCAGCCTTGAACAAGCTCTTCACCGCGCCCTGGCGCTGGCCGGCGAGCGCCGGCACGAATACGCCACGCTGGAGCATCTGCTCCTGGCGTTGGTCGACGATCAGGACGCCGCCGCCGTCATGCGGGCCTGCAACGTCGAGATCGACACGCTGAAGCGCAACCTCGTCGAGTACGTCGACACCGAGCTTTCCAACCTCACCGGCGACGGACGCCAGGACGCCAAGCCCACGGCCGGCTTCCAGCGCGTGATCCAGCGCGCGGTGATCCACGTGCAGTCCTCGGGCCGCGAGGAGGTCACCGGCGCCAACGTGCTGGTGGCGATCTTCGCCGAGCGCGAGAGCCACGCCGCCTACTTCCTGCAGGAGCAGGACATGACCCGTTACGACGCGGTCAACTACATCAGCCACGGCATCGCCAAGCGCCCCGGCGCCTCCGAGGCGAAGCCGGTGCGCGGGGCCGACGACGAGGGCTCGAACGAGCGCCCGAGCGACGACGGCGAGAACCGCACGAAGAAGAAGGGCGACGCCCTCGACGCCTACTGCGTCAACCTCAACAAGAAGGCCCGCGACGGCAAGGTCGACCCGCTGATCGGCCGCGAGAGCGAGGTCCAGCGCACGATCCAGGTGCTGTGCCGCCGGCAGAAGAACAACCCGCTGCTGGTCGGCGATCCCGGCGTTGGCAAGACCGCGATCGCGGAAGGGCTCGCCCGCAAGATCGTGCAGAAGGAGGTGCCGGAGGTCCTGGCCGACGCCACCGTGTTCTCGCTCGACATGGGCACGCTGCTCGCCGGCACGCGCTACCGCGGCGACTTCGAGGAGCGCCTGAAGCAGGTGATGAAGGAGATCGAGGCGCACCCGAACGCGGTACTCTTCATCGACGAGATCCACACCGTGATCGGCGCCGGCGCCACCTCCGGTGGCGCGATGGACGCCTCGAACCTGCTCAAGCCCGCGCTCGCCGCCGGGACCCTGCGCTGCATCGGCTCGACCACCTACAAGGAGTACCGCCAATACTTCGAGAAGGATCGCGCCCTGGTGCGTCGATTCCAGAAGATCGACGTCGCCGAGCCGTCGATCCCGGACGCGATCGAGATCGTAAAGGGCCTGCGGCCCTATTACGAGGAGTTCCACAAGCTCAAGTTCACCACCGAGGCCGTGAAGGCCGCGGTCGAGCTGTCGGCACGCTACATCAACGACCGCAAGCTGCCCGACAAGGCGATCGACGTGATCGACGAGACCGGCGCGTCGCAGATGCTGGTGCCGGAGGCGCGCCGCAAGCGCGTGATCGGCATCAAGGAGATCGAGGCGACGATCGCCACGATGGCGCGCATCCCCCCGAAGACCGTGTCGAAGGACGACGCGGTGGTGCTCCAGCATCTCACCGAGAACCTGAAGCGCGTCGTCTACGGCCAGCCCAACGCCATCGATGCGTTGACCTCGGCGATCAAGCTGGCGCGCGCCGGCCTGCGCGACCCGGACAAGCCGATCGGCTCCTACCTGTTCGCGGGACCGACCGGCGTCGGCAAGACCGAGGCCGCCAAGCAGCTGGCGTCGTCGCTCGGCGTCGAGATGCTGCGGTTCGACATGTCGGAATACATGGAGCGCCACACGGTCTCGCGCCTGATCGGCGCACCGCCCGGCTATGTCGGCTTCGACCAGGGCGGCCTGCTCACCGACGGGATCGACCAGCACCCGCACTGCGTGCTGCTGCTCGACGAGATCGAGAAGGCGCATCCGGACCTGTTCAACATCCTGTTGCAGGTGATGGACCACGGCAAGCTCACCGACCACAACGGCAAGCAGGTCGATTTCCGCAACGTGATCATCATCATGACCACGAACGCGGGCGCGTCCGACCTCGCGAAGTCGGCCTACGGCTTCACCCAGGCCAAGCGCACGGGCGACGACGTGGAGGCGATCAACAAGCTGTTCGCGCCGGAATTCCGCAACCGGCTCGATGCCATCATCTCGTTCGGCCACCTGCCGAAGGAGGTCGTGGCCAAGGTCGTCGACAAGTTCGTGCTCCAGCTCGAGGCGCAGCTCGCCGATCGCAACGTCACGATCGAGCTGTCGGACGAGGCGCGCGCGTGGCTGGTCGAGCACGGCTACGACGATGCGATGGGCGCCCGCCCGATGGCGCGGCTGATCCAGTCGAGCATCAAGACGCAGCTCGCCGACGAGGTGCTGTTCGGTAAGCTGAAGAACGGCGGCGCGGTCCGCGTCATCGTGCGCAAGCCCGAGGATGCGGAGGCGAAGGCCGGCGGCAAGGAGACGCTGGGCTTCGAGTTCCCGGCCGGCCCCGTGGTGCCGAAGCCCGAGGCGGACGTGACCAACGTGGTCAAGAAGCACAAGCGCCCCAAGCCCCGGGCCGCGGCCCGCAAGAAGACGCCCAAGGACGACAAGGGCGGCAATTCGGGTGGCGGCGGCGTCCGCACGGTGCCGAAAGTCCCCCTCGTCCGGGCTTGACGCCGGAGCGACGTGAGCCCGATCGACCTGGCCCCGGAGCGCGCCTCGCGCTCCGGGGCCTTGCGCATGACGGCGAATACGGCTTTCAGGTTCGCGGACGATTGCACCATGGACGCGGCGGCCGACCGTCGCCGCGAAGGATCGAGCGGGCGTGACGATGAGCGAACTGCATGAGGGCCCCCTCCTGCCCGTCGATCAGCCCACTGCGGCGCCCGCCCGACCGAAGCCCGTCACCCGACGCGAGGAGCGCCGCCGCCGCCGGACCCGCCGCCGCCGCGGCGAGGAGATCCTGGCCTGGGTGCTGGTGCCGCTGATCTGCCTCGGGATCTACTGGGGCATCAATGCCGGCTTCGAGTTCATGGGAACCTCGCCGGGCCAGGTCTGGGACCAGCTGATGCAGGTCAAGGCGATGATGGAGAAGCGCGCCTGATCGCGTCGCTCCGGTCGCCGCACGCACTCGCGCGAACGGAGCCGTCATGTCCCTCACCCGTCGCGCCGCACTGATCGGCGCCCTCCTCGCGGCTCCGGTCGTGAGGGCGGCCGGTCGCGACGGTCCGGTGATCGTCGTCGGCGCCGGCGCGGCCGGGCTCGCGGCCGCCGACATCCTGCGGCAGGCCGGGCGTCCCTTCACCGTGATCGAGGCGCGCGACCGCATCGGCGGTCGCGCCCATACCGAGCTCGGGCTCGGGCCGGACTGTCCCTTCGATGCCGGTGCCGAGTACGTTCACTGGGCCGAGCGCAATCCCTGGCGCGCCGTCGCCGAACGCGAGAACGTGCGGATCGCCGGGCAGGAAGGCTGGGCGCGGATCCTGTTCGTCGACGGGCGCCCGGCGACCGTGACCGAGCGCAACCGACGCCGCGCCGCCTTCTCCGGCCTCGACGCCGCCCTGAAGCCGGTGGACGGCCCCGACCGGTCGCTCGCCGAAGCCGCCGCCGCGGCCGGGCCGGACATGGCGCAGGCGGCGGCGGGCCTTGCCCGGCTGTCGCTCGGCGAGGAGCCCGAGCGCGTCTCGGTGCTCGACTACGACCGGCTGTGGTCCGGCACCGATCTGTGGCTCGACGGCTACGGCAGCCTGGTCCGCCGCCGCTTCGCGACGATGCCGGTCTCCCTCGGCACGGCCGCGACCGCCATCTATTGGACCGGCGAGGGCGTGCGGGTGACGACGCCCGGCGGCACGCTCGACGCCGCGGCGGTGATCCTCACCGTTCCGGTCGGCGTGCTGGCCGCGGGCACGATCCGCTTCACGCCGGACCTGCCGGCCCCGACGCGGGATGCGCTCGGCGGCCTCGGCATGGGCGCCTACAGCAAGGTCGGCCTCCGGCTCGATCCCGCCCGGATCGACCTGAAGGCGGTGGGGGACGCAGTGTCCGTGGCGCACCGCGGCGACCAGGACCGGACGATCTACTTCGAGGTCTCGCCGTTCGACCGACCGCTCGCGGTGGCCAACATCGGCGGCGACGGATCCCGTGCCCTGTGCGAGCTCGGCGAAGCGGCGGCCGTCGCCGAGGTCACGGACCGGCTGGTGGCGATCCTCGGCACGCAGGCGCGCGGCGCCGTGACGGCAGGCAAGCTTGCCGGCTGGTGGACCGATCCGCATGCGCGCGGCAGCTACGCGATCGCCCATCCCGGCCATGCCGACGCCCGGACCTCCCTGCAGGCGGCGATCGGCGACCGCATCTTCCTCGCCGGCGAAGCCTATGCGGGCGGCGGCGCCATGACGGTCGGCGGCGCGACCCTCGACGGCGAACGCGCCGCGCGGGCCGTCCTGCGGATGCTGGGCTGAGGGGGATCGGACGCGGATCTTGCGTGCGGATCGGGGTGCAGGCCCTCTCCCCTGCGGGAGAGGGGGTCGTGACGTGCGACGCTCTCGCAAGAACCGTCGAGCCGCCCCCTATCCCAAGCGCAGGGCATGCACCGAGAACAACCTCTCGGGGTCGGTCCACACCGTGACCGGCGACCACCCGGCCTCCGCCGCCAAGGCGCGAAAACCGTCGAGCGTGTACTTGTAGCTGTTCTCGGTGTGGATCGTCTCGCCCTCGGCGAAGGCGAAGGCGTGTCCGGCCACCGTCACCGTCTGGTCGGCGCGGCTCACGAGATGCATCTCGATCCGCGAGGCCGCGCGGTTGAACACCGCCCGGTGCGCGAACGCGGCGGCGGCGAAGGTGCCGGACAGGTCGCGATCGATCCGGGTCAGCAGATTGAGGTTGAACGCAGCGGTCACGCCGGCCGCGTCATCGTAGGCCGCCTCGAGCACCGCGGCGTCCTTGACGAGGTCGACGCCGACGACGAGCGTCGCGCCCTCCCCCAGCACGTCGCCGAACTGGCGCAGCAGGCGGGCGGCCTCCGCGGGCTCGAAGTTGCCGATGGTCGAGCCCGGGAAGAACCCGGCGCGCGGGGCGTCGCCGAGGTCGTGCGGAAGGGCGAAGGGCTGGGTGAAGTCGGCGGCGATCGGCGCGATGCGCAGGGCGGGATGATCACCCTGGAGCGCGGCCGCCTCGCTGCGCAGGAACGTCTCCGACACGTCGACCGGGACGTAGGCCGCGAGGTCCGGCATGTGCCGGAGCAGGCGACGGACCTTCACGGTCGAGCCGCTGCCGAACTCCACCAGCGCGGCGCCGCGCGGCAGGGCGGCGGCGATCTCGGCGCCTCGCATGTCGAGGATGCCGAGCTCGGTCCGGGTCGGGTAGTATTCCGGCAGCCGCGTGATCTGCTCGAACAGGTCGGACCCGACGGCGTCGTAGAAGTACTTCGCCGGCAGGGTCTTCTGCGGCTTCGCGAACCCGGCCAGCACGTCTTCGAGGAACGCCCGGTCGTCGGGCAAGTGGGCGAGCGGCGTCGCGTCTGCGAAGACGGGCTTGATGGTCACGCGCGGTACTCCGGGATGCGACGTCAGGCGCGGGACTGCGCGAGGCGCAGGCCCGTGAATTGCCAGCGCTGATGCGGATAGAAGAAGTTGCGGTAGGGCAGCCGCGCATGACCCTCCGGCGTCGCCACCGACGAGCCGCGCAGCACGAACTGGTTCGACATGAACTTGCCGTTGTACTCGCCGAGTGCGCCCGGCAGCGGGCGATATCCCGGGTAGGCGGTGTAGGCGCTGCGGGTCCATTGCCAGACGAGGCCGAACGCGTCGTCGAGTCTGCCGTCGCGGGCGGCGACCTCCCATTCGAACTCGGTCGGCAGGTCGCGCCCGGCCCAGCGGGCGTAGGCATCCGCCTCGTAGTAGCTGACGTGGGTGACGGGCTGCGCCGGATCGATCGGGCGCCGGCCGCCGAGCGTCATGCAGGTCCAGCCCGGCTCGCCCGGCTGCCAGTAGCCCGGCGCCTCCCAGCCCTCGGCCTGCGCCGCGAGCCAGCCGTCGGACAACCACAGGTCGGGGCGGGAATAGCCGCCATCTTCCATGAAGCGCAGCCAGTCGCCGGTCGTGACGAGCGCCCGGTCGATCGACACGGGCAGGACCAGGCTGTCGTGCCGGGGATGCTCGTTGTCGAACGAGAACCCGTCGCCGGCATGGCCGACCTGATGGATGCCGTGGGCCAGGTCGATCGTGCCGGAACGATTGGCCGCCTTCGGAAAACGCCATTCGGCGTCGTAGACCGGATGCAGCGGGTTCTGCGCGAAGGCGTGCAGGATGTCGGTGATCAGCAGCTCCTGGTGCTGCTGCTCGTGAAACAGCCCGATCTCGAGGATCGGCAGGATCGCCTCGAGCGCGCCCGGCGCGGCCTGCGCCAGCAACGTCTCGACCGCGCGGTCGATGTGGGCGCGGTAGCCGGCGATCTCCTCGGTAGTCGGCCGGGTGATCAGCCCACGCATCACCCGCGGCTGACGTGGGCCGGCGGCGACGTAGTACGAGTTGAACAGGTAGTGCAGGCGCTCGTCGTGGATGCGGTAGCCCGGCAGGTGCTCGCGCAGCAGGAACTGCTCGAAGAACCATGTCGTGTGCGCGCGATGCCACTTGGTCGGGCTGGCATCGGCCATCGACTGGACCTGCTGATCCTCCGGCGACAGCGGCGTGGCACGGCGCTCGGTCTCGGCACGGACGAAGCGGAAAGCGGCGATCCAGGCGTCCCGGTCCACCGGCCGGGCGGAGACGGGCGGCGGCGGGAAGGCCTGAGCGGGCGCGTCCGTCTCGCGAAGTGTCGCCGTCGCAGCCATGCTGGTCCTCCCGTCGTCCGTTGATCCGCCGGTCGCGGTTGATGGAGATATGGCCGAAGGCGCAGCCGACAACGGCAGCGCGACGATTCAGTTCGCAATAGGCTCACCGATGCCGGCCGACGCGCCGCAAGTCTGTGTAGAGCAGGGCCGCTCGACGCGGTTGATCGATCCCCGAGCCTTTTTGCAGCCGCAGTGAGATGGCCTTAACCCTCTCGTCCAAGACTGCGGGGCTCTGATGCTGGGGTACGCGTTCTGATGCGGATCGATCTGATGGCCGGAGCGAGCCTGTCGGCGGCGGCTTTGCGCGCGGCGCCCGAGCCCACCATCCTGGTGTTCGACTCGGGCCTCGGCGGCCTGACGGTGCTGGAGCAGGTGCGCCGGGCCCGGCCCGACGCGCGCTACGTCTACGCCGCGGACGACGCGGCCTTCCCCTACGGCCGGCTCTCGGAATCGGTCCTGGTCCAGCGCGTGCTCGACGTGATGGCGCGCCTGATCGCGACGCACCGGCCCGACCTCGTCGTCATCGCCTGCAACACCGCCTCGACGCTGGTGCTGCCGGCCCTGCGCCAGCGCTTCCCGACGCCGTTCGTCGGCGTGGTGCCGCCGATCAAGCCGGCGGCCGAGACCAGCCGCTCACGCCTCGTCACGCTGCTGGCGACCCCCGGCACCGTCGCGCGCTCCTACACGCGCGACCTGATCATGACCTATGCCGAGGCCTGCTCGGTGACCTCGGTCGGCTCGGCGAACCTCGCCAACTACGCCGAGGCGGAACTCGCCGGCACGCCGGTGGACGACGCGGCGATCGCCGCCGAGATCGCACCGTGCTTCGTCACGGCCGAGGACGGCCGGCGCACCGACGTCGTCTGCCTCGCCTGCACCCATTACCCGCTGCTGCGCGCCCGCTTCGAGCGGCTCGCGCCTTGGCCCGTCACCTGGATCGATCCGGCGCCCGCCATCGCGCGCCGGGTGACGCAGCTTCTCGGCAGCACCCCGCGCGATGCGCGCTCGGACGAGGGCCCGGTGCTCGGCGCCTTCACCGGCGGCGCGACGCTCACGGATGCGCTGCGCGCCTCGCTCGACCGGCGCGGCATCCCGTCGATCGGCGTCGACCCAATACCGCTGACGCTGCAGTAGCGCCGCGCCACCGCGTGGCCAGCGAGACCGGCGGGGCGCGCGACCGCAAGAAATCCGTCGATCAGTGCTGCGTCGCCACGGCGCCGGGCCGCGGTCGCTCGGCGAGGAGTCGCCGGCGCAGCCCCGCCGCCTTGCAGGCCGCGAAGGCGAAGGCGGCGCCGAGCCCGAGCAGCGCGAGATCGAACCCGTAGAACGCCGCGTCGCCGGCCCGCAGGCTCGCGAGCAGGTGGCGCCCGGTGGCGAGCCCGCCGACGACCGGCACGGCGGCGAGCAGCGCGGCGGCGGTCGCGAGCATCGCGGTCCATCCGGTTCGCGGCGGCAGGGCCAGTGGCACCAGCGTGGCCAGGATCCAGGCGCCGAAGAAGACCGTCACCTCGGCCTCCTTGCGCTCCGCCATCCCGAGCGGGAGCAGGCGGTTGGCCAGGAAGTAGCCGGCGATGGCGATCGGCAGCCCGGCGATGGCGCCGACGTTGAGCGCCTGCACCAGCCGCATCCCGAGATGCGCCCGCGTCGCGGTGCCGGGCTTGGGCACCCGCGCCACCGTCCAGAGGATCAACCCGGTCGCCACCATGGCCGCGCCCATCACGCCGCTGAGGAAGAACAGTACGCGCAGGGCCGGCCCGGCGAAATGCGCCTCGTGCAGGCCGACCATCGCGGTGAAGGTGCCGGCGGCGGGCTTCATCGCGCCCAAGGTCTCGATCACCGCGCCGCTGGTGCCGTCGAACGCCACCTGCGGATGGCGGTGCCTCAGGCCATGCGGCTCCTCGAACACCGCCACGACCGTCGCGTTGGCGTCGCCCGGGTTCTGCACGGTGATCCGCTCCAGCGGCTCGGCGTTCATCGCGAGCGCGCGCTCGACCATCGGGCCGAACGGGGCGAGCGGCGCGGGGCGTCCGGCGGGCGGGCGGGCGGCGGTGATCTGGCCGGATTCGGCGAAGAAGGCCTGCGCGTCGCCGCGATAGGCGGTGGTGACGCCCCAGGGCATGTACATCAGCGCCAGCGTCACGATCCCCGTATAGGTGATCATCAGGTGGAACGGCAGCGCCAGCACCCCGGTCACGTTGTGCGCGTCGAGCCAGCCGCGCTGCGCCGACTTGGCGTGACGGCGGAAGGTGAACAGGTCGACGAAGATCCGCCGGTGGGTGACGATTCCGGAGACCAGCGCGACGAGCATGATCATCGCGCAGATTCCGACGATCCAGCGGCCCCAGAGCGGCGCCATGCTGAGCTCGAAGTGGAAGCGGTAGAGGAAGTCGCCGCCGCGGGTGTCGCGGACGGCGACCGCGGCGCCGGTCGCGGGATCGAGCATCGCCTGGCCCGGCGGGGTGCCGGGCTTGCGGCGCCAGAACAGGTCGAGGGTCGGCCGGTCCGGGCTCGGCAGGGTGATGAACCAGCTGCGCGCGCCCTTCGCCTGCGCCTCGAGATGGGCGCGGGCGAGGTCGGCGGCGTGCCCGAGGGCGGCCGGGCTCAGCGGAGCCCCGGCCCTCAGTTCCGGCCGCATCCATTGCGAGATCTCCGAGCGGTAGTAGCTCGCCGTGCCGGTGACGAAGACGGAGAACAGCACCCAGCCGACGACGAGGCCGGACCAGGCGTGCAGCCACGCCATCGATTGCCGGAAGCCGTTGCGCATGGTTTCGCGTCCTACCAGCGGTAGCGGAGCGTGGCGTAGACCGTGCGCGGCAGCCCGTAATAGCAGCTGGTGTAGCCGTTGCAGCCGCTGACGTAGGTGTCGTCGAGCAGGTTGTTGGCGTTCAGCTGCATCGAGAAGCCGGCCAATGTCGGGTCGAAGTTCTTCAAGTCGTAGGAGACCACGGCGTCGACCAGCACGCTTTCCGGCACCTTGAAGGTGTTGGCCGCGTCGCCCCAGGACGGGCCGAGATAGCGGACGCCGCCGCCGACCTCGAGGCCGAGCATCGGCCCGTCGAGGAAGCGGTAGGTCGCCAGAAGCGAGGCGGTCGAATCCGGCACCAGCACCGGGCGGCGCCCCTGCAGCGGCACCGTCTGGCCGGGCGCGAGGTCGTTGGCGGTCCGGCCGTCGTCGCGGACGTTGCGGATGTCGAGGAGCGAGAAGCCGCCGATCAGGGTCACGCCTTCGGTGAGGTTCGCCCGCGCCTCGAACTCGACGCCCTGCACGCCGACCTCGCCGGTCTGCAGCACGAAGCCGGTGGGGCGGCCGAGCGTGGTGTCGGCCGTCGTCCGGTTCGACTGGCGGATGTCGAAGAATGCGGCGGTGAGGAGGATGTCGGTGCCCGGCGGCTGGTACTTGATGCCGGCCTCGTACTGGTCGCTGAGTTGCGGGTCGGGCACGCGCCCGACGGTGCCGAAGGCGGTGTCGAACACCCGGCCGGCGACGATCGGCTCGAAGGCCTGGCTGTAGGACACGTACGGCGCGACGCCGGACTGGAACAGGTAGAGCAGGCTCGCCCGGCCCGTGAAGGCGTCGGAGGCCGCGTCCTGCAGCGTCAGCGTGCTTCCCGTCGCGGTGAACGACCGGGTCGGGCCGGTCTGGCGGGCGACGTCGTAGCGGCCGCCCAAGGTCAGGATCAGGCCGTCGACCTTCATCTGATCCTGGAAGTAGACGCCGGTCTGCTGCGCGTCGACGCGCGAGGTCGTGTTGATGGCCGGGAACGGGATGTTCATTTCGTAGTTCGGCGCGAGCGCGTTCAGGTCCGGCGCGTTCGGGAACGGCGTCCCGCTGGCGCGCGTGCTGAAGGTGCGGTGGTCGACGCCGAGGAGCGCCGTGTGGGCGATGGGGCCGGTGTCGAAGTTGGCCACGACGTTCGAATCCATCGTGTAGGCTTCGGCCGCGACGATGTTGCCGATGACGGCGCGCGGCAGCAGCGGGCCGGTGGCGAACGGGCCGTTGCGGGGGCTGAACGCGCTGTAGACGCTGCGGTAATCGCCCTGCGTCCGCAGGTAGCGCCCGGCCGAGTGGAAGCGCAGGTTCTCGTTGAAGCGGTGGTCGAAGAGGTACTCGATCGACGCTTGGGTCCGGTCCGAGCGCTCGATGTTGCGGTCGCCGTCGTAGAAGTTCACCGGCAGTCGCCCGATCACGCCGCTGCCGAAGTTGCGCGGAAACACGGTGCCCACCGCCGGGAAGCCGCCGTAGAAGCCGGAGAACGGATCGCGCTGGTAGTTGCCGATGATCGTCAGCTGGGTGTCGGTGGAGGGCCGCCAGGTGACGCTCGGGTTGATCAGGGCGCGCTCGACCCGCGTCGTGTCCACCGGGCCGTCCCCGTTCCAGCCCGCGCCGACGAGGCGGTAGGCGAACTGGTCGGCGAGCCAGGGCACCTCGGACTGGATCGGGCCGCCGACGTCGATGCCGCCGCGCACCTCGTTGAAGCCGCCGCCCTGGACGAAGACCTCGCCGTGGCGGACGAATTGCGGGACCTTCGAGACGAGGTTGACGATGCCGCCCGGCCCCGACTGCCCGTAGAGCACCGAGGCGGGCCCCTTGATCACGTCGACCCGCTCGAGACGGTAAGGATCGATCGTCGCGTTGGCGTCGCGGCTGGCGATCAGCGCCATGCCGTCGAGAAAGACCGGCGCGTTGAAGCCGCGGATCAGGAACTGCTCGAGCCGGGTCGAGCCGGCGCCGCCGCGCTGCTCGGTCGTGACGCCGGGCGTGTAGCGCAGGGCCTGGTTGATGGTGAGCGCGTTCTGATCCTCGATCTGCTTGCGCCCGATCACCGAGATCGACTGCGCCGTCTCCACGATCGGCGTGTCGGTCTTCGTGGCGACGGTGCTGCGGCTGGCGACGTAGCCGGGCACGGCACCGGACGCGCCGCCGGGACCGTAGAGCGATCCGCCGAGGCTGCGGCCGGCGCCCTCGCCGGTGACGCTCAGCTCGCCGAGCTCGATGTCGGTCGTCTGCGCGGGCTGGGCCGAGGCGGAGGACGCGACCGAAATCGCGCATGTCGTCGACAGAAGAGCGACGATCAGAGCGCTGCGGCACCGACGTGCGGACGCGGACCGCAGGACGGACGGACAGTAATTAATCATCTTGCCGACCCTAGACGCGACACGAAACAGCAGAGACCCGCCGCGTGGACTTGCGCATCACGGCGGCGTGATCGGGTTATCGGTAAGTTCGCGCGGCAACACAATTTCTATCTTATGGAAACATTCCAGGGTAACTTCGAAACGTTCCAGGCTGGAACGGGGTATCGGCCGGCGGACAGCCTGGCGCCCCCTAGGGGAACAGCCCGTTTCGGCACCGTTTCCATGGAAGAGACCAGCGGCACCGCACCACAACTCAGCGATGAAAACCGAGCGGCCGTTGTGACCGATCGGTAACACCCCACGGTTGCGACGCCGCGAAGGATCCTGTCAGGCCGGGACCGTCATCCGGCTCGGATCGACCCAGGCGCCGAGCGTCTCGGTCCGGTCCTGTGACAGGATCTCGGGGGGCACGTCGGAGACCGGCACCGCTTCGGGGCGTTCGGCGCCGAAGGCCGCGAGCGCCGCGCGGGTCTCCGGATCGTGGCAGGCGCGGTCGAACGCGGCGCGGTCGAGGCAGGCGAGGCGCCCCGCCTCGAAACGGGCATAGACCCGGCCCGAGCCGGCCTCGGCGAAGCGGACCGAGCGCAGCCGCCGGGCGCATTGGCGCAGGAAGCCGGTGTTCCGTTCCGGCGCCAGGGCTGCGGCGTCGGGATAGACCTCCGCCGGCGAGAGCGCGTCGATGTTGATCTTGGTGTAGCGCGCGATGTCGATGAGGCAGCCGGCATCGAGCACGGTGAGGTCGCCGTTCTCGCCGAAGGCGACCGTGCGCGGGCGCTCGCCCTGCGGCACGCTGTTGTCGAGGAACTCGTAATGCACCTGCTTGCCGGCCTTGGCCGCCCAGGTGAAGAACAGCTCCGGCATCCCGGTGAACGCCTCGACGTTGTGGGCGAGAAGATCGTCCACCGCCTTGTAGCGGCCGAAGATCCGCCCGCGGATCCAGGCGCGCTCGACGGTGGCGTCGGGCGGCGTGATCATGAACAGCATGAAGACGCGGTGGCCGAAGCGGGTCAGCAACTGGCTGCCGTCCTGCGTGCGCGAATCCGCGTTGAAGCTGTCGAACCGGAACCGGTCGATCAGCAGATGCGACATCCGCCCCTCGCGGGCCTTGCGCGCCATGTAGCGATCGAGCTTGCGGTCGACGATCTCGACCTCGTGGCCCGTGAGCGTGCCGGCATAGCCGATCGCATCGCCGATCGAATCGTAGTCGAGCAGGAACTTGCGCCAGATGTCGGGGGTGATCACCGCGAAATCAGACCAGGATTCGCCGAGCCGCCGGGCCAGCGCCCGCTGGAGCGGACGCATCGTGCTCTTGCCCGAGGCGGAGGCGCCCTTGACGTTCATCACGATCGGCGCGGCCTGCGCACGGACCGGAACGTAGCCCTCCCGCGCCACGGCCTCGGCGAACCACGGCTCGATCAGGCAGCCGATCCGGCGGCTGCCCTCGTCGTTGGCGACGAGCGTCGTCGCGAGGTTCGCGAGCAGGGCGCGGTCGCCGACGAGCTTGCCGCGATGACGGACGATCCCCGACGCGACCTTGTGCAGGGCGGCGCTCGCCGCAAGCTCGAGCGCGTTTTCGCTGGCCGCGGCGCGGACGCACCATGCGGCGCAATGGGCGAGCGCGCGCTCCTCCGTGGATCGCGCGTCGTCGGCGACGGGGGCCGGCGGCGCCGCGAGGCCGAGCACGTGCCGCCAGGTTCTCGGCGGAGGGGGCGGCGGCGCGGGCGGCGCGAAAGCCGCGTCGAGTTCCACGGCGATCCGGGCGCGCGCCTCGTCCGCCACGGCGCGAAGGGTCTCGGCGATCCGGTCCGCATGCGGCGCGATCGCGGTCGCGAGGATGTGGGCGACGATCGCGCGGAAGTTGACGCCGAGATCGCCGTAGGTCTCGCCGACGGGGACCGAGAGGTCGGCCATCACCCGGATCAGCAGCTCGTGCACGACGAGGCGATCCGGCCGGAAGGCGACGATCTCCGGCATCGGCAGGCCCGAGAAGGCGGAAAGCTCCATCGCCTCGGCGAGGGGCGTCGCGACGTTCTCGGGGCGGTACAGGGTCGTCAGCGGCAGGAAACGCCGCGGCAGCGTCGATTCGATGCCGGGATTCCACGGCCCGCGCCCGACGAGGCCGTCGTCCGGCAGGGCGTAGCCGGCCGGTGCCGCCGAAGCGCTCATCGCATCACGACGCGGGTCCGGCTCAGGCCGCCTCGGCCGGGGCCCGGAACAGGCTGGCGCAGCCGGAGCCGCGATGCATGCTCAGGATCGAGGCCCGGTCGATCTCGGGATGCGCCGCGAGCACGTGCCGGACGCAGTCCACGACCTTCTCGTACTGTGCCGCCTCGTAGTTCCGCTCGAGCGGACTGACGGCGATGTAGGTCTCGACCACCAGCACGCGCTCGGCGCGCTCCTGCGTGACCTCGACGGCGATCCAGGACGACTTGATGAGGCGGGAACTCGAAAGCATGGGCGTACCTCCGTTGGTCTTCGCTCGTTGATCGAGCGTCGTTTGACCGGGAGGATGAACCCGTATCCTGCCCGTGCCAAGTGCCTTGCCGGAAAGACAGGTGGGCGGCCGCGAACGTCGTCGGCCTGCGCGTTGAATGCTGCGACGAGGGCCGCCAGATCAATCGAGCTCGCCGGCGGCCGAGATCGCCTGATCGAAGCCCGCCTGGTCGCCCAGCCATACGATCATCGATAACACGAGGCCGAGGCCGACGAGGTAGAGGATCGCGAACGCATCTCCGTTGCCCCGGCGCGTCGACAGCGCCAGCCAGGCGAACGGGAGCGATTGGATCGCCAAGGCGGCGGGAACATTCATCGTGTCGATCCGTCGGACGACGCAAGATGCCCTGCGCCGCCTGCGCCGACAACAACAATCGGCCCGCGTGAATGCGGAATTCGATCGATTTCGGGGGCGACATCTTGCGGTTGCACAAGTCGAGGCGGATCGTAAATTTGGTCGGCTCGCCCGATCGGTGGGCCCGGCATAGCGGAAATCGGGGCAACCGACGCCTTCGTTTGGCATATTGCATGCCATTCCATCTTCGGTCATCTTGCCGGCAACGGTCGACAAGGCCGATGTCGAGCAAGGCAACAGGGATGGAGCGTCGCAATGCCCCTCGGGCGTGATGAGGGCCTTCGGGCAGCCGCGGCCGGACCTGCGCGCTCGGACGCCCCGCACCGGGTCGGCGCATGCGTGACCCTGCGGCAAGCCGGGCTTGGCCGGCACCGGACTTTTATTGACTTGACGATGCGCGAGCGCACCCGCCAGGCATGAGGCCTGACGGGATCGCGGCGCGACACCTTCGAAGCCGGGCGGCATCGCCGGCATCCCGATCCACCGGACTCGAGAAGATCAGAGACAGACCATGAGCAAGGCCCTGGAAGGCGTCAAAATCCTGGACTTCACCCACGTCCAGTCCGGCCCGACCTGCACGCAGCTGCTCGCGTGGTTCGGCGCCGACGTGATCAAGGTCGAGCGTCCCGGCGCCGGCGACGCGACCCGCGCCCAGCTCCAGGACCTGCCCGACGTGGACAGCCTGTATTTCACCATGCTGAACCACAACAAGCGCTCGATCACGCTCGATTCGAAGACGCCGAAGGGCAAGGAGGTGCTCTGGCGCCTGGTGAAGGAGTGCGACGTGCTCGTCGAGAACTTCGCCCCCGGCGCGCTCGCCCGCATGGGCCTGACCTGGGAGAAGATCCACGAGGCCAACCCGCGCATGATCCTCGCCTCGGTCAAGGGCTTCGGGCCGGGCCGCTACGAGGAATGCAAGGTCTACGAGAACGTCGCGCAATGCGCCGGCGGCTCGGCCTCCACCACCGGCTTCCGCGACGGCATCCCGATGGTGACCGGCGCCCAGATCGGCGATTCCGGCACCGGCCTGCATCTCGCGCTGGGCATCGTCACCGCCCTGTTCCACCGCACCGTCACCGGGCTCGGGCAGAAGGTCGACTGCGCGATGCAGGACAGCGTGCTCAACCTGTGCCGGGTCAAGCTGCGCGACCAGCAGCGCCTCGATCACGGCCCGCTCACGGAGTACAGCCAGTTCGGCGAGGGCATCCCGTTCGGCGACTCGACCCCGCGCGCCGGCAACGATTCCGGCGGCGGCCAGCCCGGCCGCATCCTCAAGTGCAAGGGCTGGGAGCACGATCCCAACGCGTACCTGTACTTCATCACCCAGGCCGCGGTCTGGGCGCCAATCTGCGACATCATCGGAGAGCCGGGCTGGAAGACCGATCCGGGCTACGCCACGCCCAAGGCGCGGCTGCCCCACCTGAACGAGATCTTCACGCGCATCGAAGCCTGGACGATGAAGCACGACAAGTTCGAGGCGATGGACATCCTCAACGAGTACGACATCCCCTGCGGCCCGATCCTGTCGATGAAGGAGATCGCCGCCGACGAGTCGCTGCGCAAGACCGGCACGATCGTCGAGGTCGAGCACCCGACGCGCGGCACCTACCTGACCGTCGGAAACCCGATCAAGCTGTCGGCGAGCCCGAGCGAGGTGACGCGCTCGCCGCTGCTGGGCGAGCACACCGACGAGATCCTGCGCAGCGTCCTCAAGTACACCGATGCCGAGGTCGACGAGATCGCCCATTCGGGCGTTGTCGGCCGGATCGAGAAGATCGCGGCGGAGTAGGCCCGCGGATCGCATCCGACCATCGCGGCGGAAGCGGGCCAACCCGCCTCCGCCCGTCATCCCCGGGGCTGCGTCGCAGAGCCCGGGATGACGGCGAGAGTCCCGGGGCGGCCGAGGTCGCCCGTGCATCCGGCATCCTCCTGGACGAACGGGTCGAGGCGGACCATCCCACCGAAACGACGAGGATCCCATGCGCATCGCCTTCATCGGTCAGCAGGATTTCGGCAAGGCGGTGCTGGAGGCCTTCCTGAAGCGCGGCGACACGGTGGCCGGCGTGTTCTGCGCGCCCGAGAAGGAGGGCGCCAAGCCCGACGTGCTCAAGACCGCGGCGCTCGAGCAGGGGCTGCAGGTGTTCCAGTTCCCGAGCCTGAAGAGCGCCGAGGCGGAGGCCGCGATGCGCGGGCTCGACGCGGAGATCGGGGTGATGGCCTACGTGCTGCAGTTCGCGCCGCAGGACTTCGTCACCATCCCGAAGCACGGCACGATCCAGTACCATCCCTCGCTGCTGCCGCGGTATCGCGGGCCGTCCTCGATCAACTGGCCGATCGCGAAGGGCGACACGAAGACCGGGCTGACGATCTTCCGCCCGACCGACGGCCTCGACGAGGGCCCGATCCTCCTGCAGAAGACCTGCGACATCGGCGCCGACGACACCCTCGGCGACGTCTACTTCAACAGCCTTTTCCCGATGGGCGTCGCGGCGATGCTGGAGGCGGCCGACCTCGTCGTCGCCGGCCGGCACATCGAGATCGACCAGGACGAGGACGCCGCGAGCTACGAGGGCTGGTTCCGCGCCCGCGAGGCGGCGATCAACTGGGGCGCCCACGCCAACCAGATCTACGACCTGATCCGCGCCGCCAACCCCGCGCCCGGCGCCTGGACCACGGTGAACGGCGCCAAGCTGCAGATCTTCGATGCCCGCCTGCACCCGGTGCGGACGCTCGCCGGCGTGAAGGGCAAGGTCGGCGAGGTGATCGCGATCGGCGACGACTCGATCCGCGTCACCGCGCAGGGCGGCCAGATCGAGATCTTCAAGGTGAAGCCCGAGGGCGGCAAGAAGGTCTCGGCGGTGGAGTTCGCGCAAGGCGGCGGCGTGAGCGTCGGCACGATCCTGGGCGGCTGAGCCTCGGAACGAGGACTCGAGCGCGCTGGCGATCGGCCGACGCGTCGATCGCGTCAGGCCGTCGGCCGAGGCCCGTAGCTCCTGAACTTCTCGATGTTGCGCGCGATCTCGTCGTCGGGCAGCACCATCGGCGTGCCGACCTGCAGCGCGATCGCGTATTGCCGACAAAGGGTCTCGATCTCGACCGCGAGCCACAACGCCTTGGCGAGGTCGGGGCCGGTGGCGATCATGCCGTGGTTGGCGAGCAGGCAGCCGTTGCGGTCCTCCAGCGCTTCGAGCGCCAGGCGCGAGAGCTCCTCGGTGCCGAAGGTGGCGTAGCCCGAGCAGCGGATCGTCGGGCCGCCCACGGCCGCGATCATGTAATGCACCGCCGGGATCGTCTGGCGGCACATGGCGAAGGCGGTGCCGTGGTCGGGATGCGCGTGCACCACCGCGTTCACCGCCGGCTTGTCCTGCAGGATGTCGCGATGGAAGCGCCATTCCGAGGACGGGCTCAGGGGATGGTCGAAGCTGCCGTCCATGCGGAGGAAGACCACGTCCTCCGGGGCCATCCGCCCGTTCGGGATGCCCGACGGCGTGATCAGCAGGCCGTTGCGCCAGCGCAGCGAGACGTTGCCCGAGGTTCCGCGGTTGAGGCCCTGCGCATCGAGGCCGCGCGCGGCCTCCACCACCGACGCCCGCGCCCTGGTCTCGTCGGCGTCCATCCGCAATCCTCCGGTTCCCCTCCCCCCGATATGCGCGAAGGCCCGGCACCGTAAAGACGGTGCCGGGCCTCGTCGCGTTCGGACCTGTCGGTGGGGTGGTGCCCTCAGGCGGCCACGACCCCGCGGGTGGTGGCCGCCTCGGGCGCGGCGAGCATCGCGTTGGCGACCACGCGCTTGCGCCAGGGCTTCAGCACCGCGATCGCGAGGATCGAGGCCAGGATGTTGGCGCCGGCGGCCATCAGGAACACGCCGTCCCAGCTGCCGGAGCTCTGCTGCAGGTAGTTCGCCGCCGGCACCAGCAGGGCCGCCGTGCCCTTGGCGGTGTAGAGCAGGCCGGCATTGGTCGCCGCGAACTTCGAGCCGAAGGTGTCGGTGCAGGTCGAGGGGAAGAGCGAGTAGATCTCGCCCCAGGCGAAGAACACGAAGCCCGAGAGCAGCACGAACCACAGCGGATCGTGGCCCCAGAGGTAGAGCATGTAGATGCCGAACCCTTCCATTGCGAAGGCGATGAACATCGTGTTCTCGCGGCCGATCTTGTCCGAGACCCAGCCGAAGAACGGCCGCGTCAGCCCGTTGAGCACCCGGTCGATGGTCGCAGCGAAGGTGATCGCCACCATGGTCACGCCGAGGATCGTCACCGGGATCTTGTCGACGCCGATGTCGGCGGCGATCGGCTTCAGGTTGGCGGTGATCATCAGGCCGCCGGCGCCGACGATGACGAACATGAAGTACATCAGCCAGAAGATCGGTTGCCTCGCGACTTCGCCGGGCGCGTAGTTGCGCCGGGTCTGGATCACGTTGGCGTTCACGGCGGCCTCCGGCACCTGACCCTTCTTCGGCGAGACCAGGAAGAACGCCAGCAGGCAGACGACGAGGCCCTGGCCGAGGCCGAACCACAGGAAGGCGGCCTGGAAACCGTTCTCGGCGATCATCCACTGGATCGGGGCGACGGTGAAGGCCGAGCCGGCGCCGAAGCCCGCGGCGGTGATGCCCGCGGCCAGGCCCCGCTTGTCCGGGAACCACTTGAGCGCGCTGCCGACGCAGGTGCCGTAGACCGCGCCCGCGCCGATGCCGGCGATGACCTGGCCGAGATAGAACATGTTGAGCGAGGTGGCGTAGGAGTTGATCACCCAGCCGATCCCGCAGAGCAGGCCGCCGAACAGCACGACCACGCGCGGGCCGTACTTGTCGACGAACCAGCCCTCGACCGGCACCAGCCAGGTCTCGAACAGCACGAACAGCGTGAACGCCCACTGGATGGCGGCGCGGTCGAAGCCGAACTTCTTCTGGATGTCGGGCACGAAGAACGTCCAGCCGTACTGGAGGTTCGCGATCATCACCATGCAGATCACGCCAAGCGCGAGCTGCATCCATCGATATCCGTCGGACACCCGTCCGATCGCCGGCCGTTCTTCGTGCATCATGTCATCCTCCCAGAGGTCTCGCGTAAGGCCGGTTGTCCGGCACGTGGCGTGTCGTCTGCGTTGACTGCAGCGTCGTCGTGTGGCGGCCGGCGTCCGAGCCGGCCGTCAGACGGCGCGCCATGGAACGCCGACGCCCTTCAATCCTCGATGTCGTCGCGCGAACACCGTCGTTCACGCGCGAACCGCAATGTCGGCATGATCCTGATGCCGCGTTCCGGCTTCCGATGCAGCTTCAATTGCACGGCTCATCTCGGAAAAACTTTTGGCACCGCAACAAGAAAAAGTCAGCGCCTCAGCCGGCCGATCTCTGGTCTACGGTATGCCAGAAATATCGTGCGTCATCCTCGCGGAACCTGTCAACGAGAGTGGAATAAAAATACAGAAATTTCGCCGGGATTACCGAGAAGGATCGGACGTGCACGCGGTCGGGCGGTGCTTTGACGATCCTGACGCCGAGCCGCCTTGGTCCCGCCCACGACGCGCCGAGCGGTGCCTGTGTGGAGCGCACGGGTGCCATCTAGGCTGGCGCCGAGGTTTGGGTTACTTCGGCGGTCGGTCGCGCGTCGAACACAAACCGAAGAACGCGGACCGACGGGTACGGCATGTCGAACTCCGAGTCGCTCAGCATCAAGCCGATCGTGGTCAGTTCGAGCCTGCGGACCTTGGCCTACGAGGCGTTGAAGACGTTCATCACCAACATGGACATCTACGGGCGCCCCGACGAGGTCCGTCTCGACGAGCGCAAGCTGTCGCAGGATCTGGGCGTCAGCCGGACGCCGGTGCGCGAGGCGCTGACGGTGCTGGAGCAGGAGGGCTTCGTCCGCTCCGAGGCCCGGCGCGGCGTGTTCGTGATCAAGAAGACCAAGAAAGAGATCGTCGGGATGATCCATGCCTGGGCGGCGCTCGAGAGCATGGCCGCCCGGCTCGCCTGCACCCGCGCCTCGGACGCCGAGCTGCGCTCGCTGCGCGAGGCCTTCCCCGAATTCTACGACGGCCGCCCGGCCGAGCACATCGACGAGTACTCCGACGCCAACATTCGCTTTCATCAGAAGATCATCTCGCTCGGGCAATGCGCGATGATCTCGGAGCTGTCGAGCAACCTGCTGATGCACGTGCGCGGCATCCGCAACACCGCCCTGCGCCAGGGCGACCGGGCGGAGAAGTCGATTCGCGAGCACGTCGCGATCATCGACGCGCTGGAAGCGCGCGACGTCGAGCTCGCCGAGCGGCTGGTTCGCGACCACGGCATCGGCCTCGCCGACCACGTCGACGCCTACGGCGCCTATCTCGACTGACCTCAGGGATCGTTCGGAGGCTCCGAGCCGGATCGGCGGAACATACGGCCGAGCCTGAGCGCATGCGTGATTCGCATATTTGGCATGTGGCGTTTGGTATACCAGAATGCAGCGCAGCATGAGATCTATTGCGTCGCAACACGCAACCGGATCCCGACATGCTGACCTCGTTCCTCGCCGTCTTCGCCGCCCTCGCCAGCGTGCAGGTGCTGCTCGTCGTGAAGCTCGCCGATTTCCTCACCGACGGCGCCGAGGCGCGCGGCGCCCGCGCGATCGACGCCGACGTCCACGGCGCGACGGTCGCCTGAATCGACGACGGGCGCATCCCGTGCGCCGGCGACCTGCGCACTCTGCCCGCTTACGGACGAGGTGAACGCCGACGCCGAATCGGGCATTAGCGTGGCGTCGCCGAAATATCCGGAAACGGTTCACTCACGAAGTTCGGTTTATCGTCAACGAAGCGTTGACGACGACAACCGAGGATTTCCGGCATTGGCTCAGGGCGCCCAGTTCCCGGCCGCGGAGGACGCCTTCGTTCTCCTGATCACCGATCATGCCGACCTGCGGCGCCCGCTTGCGCGCGGGATCGATCTGGTGATGCCGTGCCGCACGGCGGCCGCCTGGCCGCTCGGCGGCGGACGCCCCGCCCTGGTGGTGCTCGATCTCGCACCGCCGATCGCCGACGCCATCCTCGCCGAGACCCCCTGGATCCCGACGCTGGTGCTGCGCCGCGGCGGCCCGCAGCGTCCCTCCTCCTCGCCGATCGTGAGAAGCCTGCCCGCGACGGCCGCGCGCGAGACGATCCTCGCCGGCGTCTTCGCGATGATCGAGGTCGGGGCGAACCGGACGCGGCGTCTCGAGGCGCGCAGCGCGGCCGCCACCGGGATCGTCACGGAGATCTTCGATTCGGCGGCGCTCGGAGCCGGGTTCCAGCAGGCCGAGATCGACCGCGGCACAGACCTCGTCCTCGCGGCGGTGTCCGAGGCCGGGATCGGCGACTGGCTCGCCACCGTCTGGCGGCACGATGCCGGCGTCTACCAGCATACGCTCGGCGTGGCCGGCTACGCCGCGGCGTTCGGCGCGCTGGTCGGCCTGGCGCGTGCCGACCAGCATCGCCTCACCAAGGCCGCGCTGCTGCACGACATCGGCAAGGCGCGCATCCCGGTCGAGATCCTGAACAAGCCCGGCCGGCTGACGCCGGAGGAGATGCGCCTGATGCGGCGGCACCCGGAGATCGGCGCCGGGCTGCTGGTCGCGCAGGGCGGTTTCGAGCCGGAGATCGTCGAGGTGGTGCGCCACCATCACGAGAAGATGGACGGCACCGGTTATCCGGCCGGCCTGCAGGACGGCGCGATCACCGATCTCGTGCGCATCGTCGCGATCTGCGACGTGTTCTCGGCGCTGACCGAGCGCAGGACCTACCGCGATCCGATCGCGGCGCCCG
This sequence comes from Methylobacterium sp. E-016, assembly GCF_022829745.1. NCBI lineage: Bacteria > Pseudomonadati > Pseudomonadota > Alphaproteobacteria > Hyphomicrobiales > Methylobacteriaceae > Methylobacterium > Methylobacterium sp. E-016. The sequence goes on along the minus strand of NZ_JAKSYF010000078.1, from coordinate 102,563 downwards.
AGGCGCTGGCGACGATGGACAGGATGAAGGGCCATCTCGACGGCGCGCTGATGCGGGCCTTCGCGCCCGTGGCGCTCGGCCGGGCGATGGCCGCCGCCTGATCAGGCCCGCCGGCACCGCCGGCCGGAATCCCGCCGCGCCGCCATCAGGGCGAAGACGACGCCGAGGCCTCCGACCACCGCGTACAGCGCGACGAACGCCCGCCCGATCCCGTCGGTGCCGAACACCCGGTCGTTCAGGAGGCCGAGCAGCGCCGGTCCCGCACCCAGAGCCACGAGGGTCACGAAGGCGATGAACACGCCGCTGACCCGGCCCCGCAACGCGACCGGCGTCAGGAACTGGATGCCGGCCAACCCCGGGGGGCTGCAGAAGCCGAGGGCGACGACGAGGGCGGCGAACCCCGCCAGGGACGGCCCGAGGCCCGGCGCCAGAGCCATCGTCGCGGTGGCGGGGAGCGCGAAGAGGAGGCCAAGGCCCAGCATCAGCGGCGCGGCCCGCGGATTGGTGCGCCGGAGCCGGTCGAGCACGATCCCGCCGACGACGTGCCCGATCGGTGCGGTGACCAGAACCACGAGACCGAGGACCAGGCCGCTCTCAGCCGGCGTGACGCCGTGGGTGCGCACGTAGAAGGTCGGCGCCCAAGCCGTCAGCGTCTGGCCCATCAGGATCGCGGCGGTCGCCGCCGCGGCATGCGGCAGGTAGGCGCCGCGCCGGCGGATCATCCATCCGACGACGCGCGACCATTTCGGGCGGGCGACCGGCACGACGGGCTGCGAAGGTTCGGCGATGCGCCAGATGAGGGCCAACAGCACGAGGTTCGGCAGGGCCGCCAGCACGAACAGGGCCTGCCAGGGTGCCAGCGTGCCGAACCCGGGGATCGCGATCCCGGCGCGTCCCGAGAGCCAGCCGAGGGTCGCGCCGCCGACGAGGAAGGCGAGACTTCGCCCGAGCGTCCCGCCGGCGGTCAGGAGCGAGATGCCGCGCCCGAGCTGCGCGCGCTCGATCCTGACCGCCAGGAGGGACAGGGCCGCCGGGGTGATCCCCGACTGCCCGAGCCCGAGGAGCAGGCGGCTCGCGAACAGCGCGGCGAAGGAACCGGACAGCCCGCAGGCGATCGTCGCGATCGTCCAGGTGACGAGGGATGCCAGCAGCACCAGCCGCCGGTGCCCGCGATCGGCGATCGCGCCGAACCCGGGCAGCGCCCCTGCGTAGAGGAGCGCGAAGGCGGAGCCCTGAAGCAGGCCGATCTCGGCGTCGCTCAGCATCAGGTCGTGCTTGAGCGGCGTAGCGATGACCGTGATCAGGAAGCGGTCGCTGAAGGCGAAGAGCTGCGTCGAGGCCAGGAGCAGCATCAGCGGCCGGCCCGAACGTCCTGCGCTGCGATCCGCGGTGGGCAAGGGGGCGGGCGAACGGACGGATCTGTGCGGGACGCCCGGATCAGTAGAGTTCACAAAGCCACGCGGCGAGCTGCGACCGGTCTTCGGCGATCCTCGCCCGGGAGGCGCGCGCCCGCTGCAGGTCGGCACGGAACTGGCCCGGCGGTTGCCCGAATGCCGCGTGAAACGCGCGGTTGCAATGACTTTCGCTGCCGAAGCCGCAGGCGAAGGCCAGGGCTGCAATCGAGCGGGTCTCGGTCGGCCGCCTCAGGCAGGCGCGCAGGCTCTCGAGCCGCCGAAGCCGCAGGACGTTCGCGACGCCGCCCTCGCCCGAGAACGAGCGATACAGGATGCTGCGGGAGACGCCGATCCCGCGCGCGATCGTCTCGGCGTCGAGGGCCGGGTCCGACAGGCGCGCGGCGATAAAGGCCTCGGCGCGCTCGCGCCTGAGACGCATCGACTGCTCGTCCATGTCCGCGTCGAGGCCGGCGACCGACCGGTCGCCCAGCGCCCCCGCCAACAGCATCGCGAGCGCACGCCCCGCCCCGGCCGCGGCCTGCGGGTCGACCGCGGCACCCCTGCGCGCGAGCGAGACCATCAGGTCCGCGAGCAATCCGGCGGATGCTTCCGGGAGCACCGCGCCATGGAAGGCACGGAACGCACGCAGCGGACCCTCGACCTGATCGCGCGCGAGCGCGATGGTGACGACGTGCGCGTGCTCGGCTCGGCTCGATTGCGGTCGCGTCGTATCGAACAGCAGGATCTCGCCCGGCGCGACCCGCCCCTCGTCGCCGGGCACACCGCCCCACAGCGTGCCGGCGAGCAGGAGGTGGAGGTTGACGTGATCGAAGCCGTCGCGGCGCACCCGCGTCGCATCACGGCTGTGCACCAAGCCGTGCAGGAAACGATCGAACACCACCATGCGCGGGAAGCGATGGGCCTGGAAGCGGGCGTAGAACCGCTCGCCCGCCAAGGCCACGTTGGAGCCGTGGGCATACAGATCGTGATAGGCGCCGAACCCGTCGGGGGCGTCAGGCTCCTGCGCAGCGAAGGTGAAGGATTGCAGCGTCACGGTTCGGCCGGCGATGATGTTCGACGCGCGGGCCGACTCCTTGTTCATTATTCATCGTGCGAAGGCGCATGCAAGCTGCGGCCGAGCCGCGGCCATGTGGGAACGAGGATCGATCGTCCCCGATCGACAGCGCCGAATACCGGGTGATCGTTTCCGTCACGGGCCGGCAAGGTGCCGAGCCGCCCGCGTCTGCTCGGCCCCGGCCGTCGGGACCCCACGCAAGCTGAGCCCCGGGGTGCGTTGGATCGGCGCATCGACGGCCACCGTCACGGTGCTAGCGTCGTCGCCGCGCGCCGTAGGGCAGCGGCTCTCGGAGGATCGCGATGACCGGCGTGTTCTTTCTGTACTTCACCGCGTGCATGGCGAGCGCTCCCGAGACCTGCGAGGCGCGCCGCATGCCGCTCGACGTCGCCACGCCGCGCGCCTGCCAGCACGTGGCGCAGCCGCAGCTCGCCCGTTGGGTCGGCGAGCATCCGGAATACCGGATCACCGGCTGGCGCTGCGGGGCGCCGCTGCGCGATCCCGGCACACGGATCTGAGGCTGGGCGTGGCGTCGCGGGCACAGGCGTCTGCCCTTGCGTCGTGCGGGCGTCCGCGCGCCCCGGTTTCGCCGCATCGGCCGGGCCAAGGCGACGGCCCGTCCCGCCAGCGAACCCTTTTCCGATGACCCACCGCGCCAGCCGCCACCGCAACGCCTTCGCCGGCCTGGGCCTCCTCGCCCTCGCGCTCTCCGCCTGCGGGACGCCGACGATCCTCGAGAGTCCGGGCCCGGTGAGCCCCGTGATCCTCGACGAGACCGCTGCCGCCGCCGCGATCTCGCGCTACCGGGCGCAGCACGGGCTCGGACCGGTGACGGTGGACGCGGGGCTGGTCACGGCGGCGGCGTTCCAGGCCGGCAACAACGCCCGCACCGGCCAGCTCAGCCACGAGGCCGGCGGCAGCTTCACGTCGCGGATGGCGTCGGCCGGGCTCGGCCGCACCTGGTCGGCCGAGAACCTCAGCGCCGGCTCCGAGACCTTCGATCAGGTGCTGGCCCGCTGGAAGGCCTCGCCCGAGCACAACAAGAACATGCTGATCCCGCAGATCCGCCGGATCGGCATCGCCCGCGTCGACGCGCCCGGCACCCGCTACAAGCGCTTCTGGGCGCTGGTAATGGCCGGCGGCTGAGGCCGGATCACTCGCTCGTGTTCGGCTCGACGACGTTGCCGGTGCCGCCGTCGGCATCGTCGCGGCTGCTGCCGAACGGGTAGCCGGCATCCTGGCCGCAATAGAGCCGCCATCCGCCGCGGGAATTGACGACGATCGCCGTCGACCCGAACAGGCCGCCGCCGCCGGTGAAGACGTTGCCGGTGATCACGTTGTCCGACGGGCTCTGGTGGCGGACCGTGCCGCCCTCCCCGCAATTGCGGTAGAGCCGCACGCCGCCCTGCCCGTGCTGGGCGATGCGGTTTCCGGTGATGCGGTTGCGCGCCGAGCCATCGACGGCGATGGCCTCGCGCCCGATCGCGACGTCGATGGTGTTGTCGGCGATCACGTTGTCCGCGCTCTCGGCGTCGAGGTAGATCGCGTCCGCGCCCGAGTTCCCGTTCAGGGTCGATCCCTGGAGGGTGAAACGGGTGACCCCGGGGGCGAGGTAGATCGGGATGTGCCCGAGCGCGGTGATCGTCGAATCGCGGATCGCGACCTGCGTCGGCGCGGCGGCCTGCGCCCGCTCGGTATGGCCGAGGCTGTGCGAGGACGCCTTCACCGCGAGCCCCTGGCCGTTGAGGCCCATGCCCCACACGCGGATGTGGCCGAGGATGCGGCAGTTGCGCAGGGTCACGCCGCTCGGCCGCGACCAGATCCCCCCCGCTCCGGTCGGCGCGCGCGAGCGGATCTCGACCGCGAGCTCCGCGAGCGTCGGCGCCGGCTCGGCCCGGCCGATCGTCGCGCCGCCGCAGTCGATCTCGGTGCCCGAGGCCTCCGCCCCCTCGATCACGACCCGACGCAGGACGTGGTCGCCGGGGCTCAAGCCGATCGAGCACGCGAGGCTGACGGTCTCGTCGCCGGGGCTCGGAGGCGACAGCAGGCGGGCGCGCGTCGCGGCATCGCAGGGCCGGGCGGATGCAGGTTCGACGAGGGTGGGCGGGGCCGGCGGCAGGCTGACGATCATCGCCGGGAGATGACGGGCGACGACGGCATTTTCGGGATGAGGCCGCGCAGGTCCGAGATGCCGGCCCCGGCGGTTCCGCTCGCGGGCGAAGGGTTCTAGACCTCCGGTGCGCCGAGGTCCGATCCGGCGCTGGAGCCGAAGGTTGGCAGACCCCGTCCCGAGCATGCCGAAGCAGACCGCGAAGCGGACGGTCGTGCGCCTGCGCCGCCGCCGGGTCGCGGGCGGGCGCGGGAGCCTCGGCCGGCCCGGCTCCGACCTGACGCGGCTGCCGGTGGCCCTCGACCCGCGGGGCCTGAGCCTCGTCGAGGGCGTGCGCGCGGCCTTCGCCTTCGCGATCGTGCTGCTGGCCAACGAATGGATCCAGTGGCCGCCGCTCCTGACGATGGCGCTCGCGGCCAACCTCACCTGCTTCTGCGACACCGGCGGCCCGATCCGCATCCGCCTGCGCGTGCTCACCGCCTTCTCGGTGCTCGGCGCCCTGATCTGGGGCGTGTTCGGGCTGATCCAGCCCTACGGCCCGCTCGTGGTCGTGCCGGCCGCCTGCGCGGTGATCTTCGCCTGCGCCTACGCCCGCGTCTGGAGCGTGCAGGCCCAGGCCGCGGGCAACGTGCTCGTGGTGGTGCTCTGCATCGCCATGGACCGGCCCTTGAGCCCGCAGGAAGCCGCGATCATCGCCGCGATGTTCCTCGCGGGCGGGCTGTGGGCGACCGTGCTGGCGCTGGTGCTGTGGCGGCTGCACCCCTACCGCGCGGCCCATCGCGCCATCGCCGAGGTCTGGCACGCGCTCGCACGGCTGACCGGCGATCTCGAGAAGCTCGCGGCCGCGCCCGAGACGGTGGCCGCCGCCTTCGACGGCCATGCCCGCGCCCACCGCCGCGGCGTCCGCGCCGGCATCGAATCCGCACGTGCGCTCCTCCTCGACCTCGCGCGCTCCCGCGAGCGCGTCTCCGAGCGCACGGCGCAGGCGCTGCTGCGCCTGGAGACGGCCGAGCAGCTGTTCTCCGGCCTGATCGGCATCGCCTAGCTGATCGAGAGCGCGCCCGAGCCGCACCGGCGCGCCGCCGCCAAGCTGTTCCTGCGACGCCTGCGCCCGCTGCTGATCGCCATCGCCCGGGCGATCCGCGACGACGTCGACCTCGACCTGCCGCGCCTGGAGCCGGCGATCGCCCGCGCCACGGAAGGGCTGGAGGCGACGCCGATCCTCGCGCGCCTGGCCGAGCGCATCATCGAGCGCGTCCGGATCGGGGCCAAGCTCTCGACGCCGGAGGGCTACCGCCCCGGCGGGGCGCTCTCCGACGGCGGCAGCCTCGACTGGCGTGCGCGGTTCTTCGGGCCGCTGCGCACCAACTTCACCCTCGCCTCGGCCAACCTCCGCCACGCGGTGCGCGCCAGCGCGGTCTGCGCCCCGGCGCTCGCGGCGACGCTGATCTGGGCCGGCCCGTTCTCGCATTGGCTGGTGATGACCGTGGTCCTCACCATGCAGCCGTTCTACTCGGCGACGTGGCAGCGGGCGCTGGAGCGGATCGGCGGCACCGTGCTCGGCGGCCTCGTCGGCGCGCTGCTGGCGCAGATGGCGACGACGCCGCTGATGCAGATCGCGCTGATCCTGCCGTTGAGCATCGTCGGCTTCGCCGCGCGGCAGGTCAGCTACGGCGTCTTCGTCGCCTGCCTGACCCCGCTGATCGTGCTGCTGATCGAGGTGATCACGCCCGGCCATTCCTCCTGGGAGGTGGTTGGCATGCGTGCGCTGTTCACCATCCTCGGCGGGCTGATCGCCGTGGTCAGCTGCCTGCTGCTGTGGCCGATCTGGGAGCCGGACCAAGTCCGCAAGGAACTGCGCCGCGCGCTCGCGAGCCATGCCGCCTTCGCGGAAGCCGCCTTCGCGGAGACGCCGCTTTCGGAGCGCGAGGCGAAGCTCTCGACCTGTGCCCGGAGCGCCGGCCTCGCGCTCAACGACCTCGAAGCCGCCCTGTCGCGCGCCCTGCAGCAGCCGCGCGCCGGTCACCACCCGGAGGTCGAGGCGGCGATGGTCGCCGACGCCACGCTCCGGCGGATCAGCGCCCGCCTCACCGTGCTCCGCCATGCCGGCGCGCCGGCGGGCGCGGAGGACGGCCCGTGGAAGGCCTGGATCGCGGCGACGCTCGCGGCGCTGGCCGAGCACCGCTATCCGTTGCCGGACCGCCCCGATGAGGCGCGCAGCCCGCAGCTACAGCGCCTCGTCGCCCAGGTCGACCTGCTCACCGGCACCCTGCGGCCGGGGCAGGTGCGGGAGACGCCGGTGGGCGCGGCCGCATGACCCGCACCCGACCGGCTCAGTTCAGCGCCTGCGGCTCGGCCTCCTGAAGGAAGGCTGCGACCTCGCGGAAGAACTGCATGCGGTTCTTCTCCATAATCACCGTATGCGTGCCCTCGCCGAGCTCGACGAAGCGCTTGTAGGGGGCGTTCGTCAGCTGGGTGAAGTATTCCTGCGCCTGGTAGCTCGGCAGGTCGGCGTCCCATTCCGCGTGGATGATCAGGGTCGGGACGCGGATTTCGCCCGGGTCGTAGAGCGGCTTTCCCGCCTGCCAGTAGGCCTGCGAGTCGGCGACGACGCCGTTCGGCGCGCGCAGCACCGGCGGCGACGAGGCCGCGCCGGCCGCGTCGGTGGCCCAGGTCGCATCCGCCCATTGCTCGAACCAGCCCGCCGGGATCAGGTCGGCGCGCTTGTCCCCGGCGACACCCTTGAGCCAGCGGTCCCGGGCGCTGTCGCGGGTGACGGTGCGGTAGGCGCCGAGCGGCCCGGAGGTGCCGAGGTTCGGCGGCGCCTTGGCGATCCATTGCGGCGCGTAGAGCACGAGGCGGTTGACCCGGTCGTTGTGGGTCGTGGTGTAGAGCCCCATGGTCGAGGTGCCCCAGGACCATCCCATCAGGTCGAGTTTTTCGACGCCGCGCCGCTTCAGGATGAAGTCGACGGCGACGCCCACGGCCTTCGCCGCGTCGGCGGTGCGCATGAAGGGCGGGTTGTCCGCGGCCGGCCGGTCCATCTGCTTCGGGCGGCTCGAGAACCCGTAGCCGGGCAGGTCCACGAGGTAGACGTCGAAGCCGAGGCCGGCCAGGTAGTCCATCATCGACAGGCCGGCGAGCGGCAGGTCGAACGCCGTCGAGGCCGGGTAGGTCGCCCCGTGGACGTAGAGCAGGATCCGGTCGGCGGCGAAGCGCGCCTGCCCCGCCGGGTGCTTGTTGCGGACGTAGAGCTCGATCCCGTCCTCGCCCGTCGGCACGCGGAACTCCTCGCGCGCGATGGCGGGTGCCGCCGGCTCGCGCGCCAAGGCCGGCGTCGCCGCCAGACCGAGGCCGAGGGCGGCAAGGCCGCGGAAGACGTCCCGGCGCGGCACGGCGCCGAGGTCCGGGTCCGCCGCGTTTCGGCCTTCGGCCGGCGGTTTCGGCTTCGATGGTGCGGGCATCGTTCTCTCCCATGCGGATCTTGCGTCCGATGCAGGAGATGAATCATTCCCGCGGCGCCCAGGCAACGGAGATCGCACCGCAGCGCGGACGATCATCGGCGATCGTCGCCCGACGATCGGCCATCCCTATCGCGCTCACGGAAAAAACACGCTGCCGCGTCCGCGCGCATCGCGCCGTTTCCCGTATATCGGCGCGGGACATCGAGAGCGGACACGACCTTTGGAAGACGCGTTGATCCGGTGGCTGCAGTCCACCGCACATCTGAGGGCCGACGTCGCGGCCGTGATCGGCACCGTGCTGGCGCTCGGCGTCACCCTGCACGCGCTGCTGCGCAAGCGCCGGGTCAGCGTCGCGGTCGGCTGGATCGGGCTCGCCTGGCTGTCGCCGGTGTTCGGGACGTCCCTGTACCTGCTGTTCGGGATCAACCGGGTCGAGCGCCGCGCGCGCAAGTTCCAGTCGAAGCCCTCCGCGGCGCCCGGCGCGCCGAGCACCGAGGACGCCATCGTCCCCGAGGTGATGTGGCCGCTGGACAGGGCGGTGCGCCGCATCTCCGGCCTGCCGGCGCTTGCCGGCAACACGATCCGCCTGTTCCGCAACGGCGACGCGGCCTATCCGGCGATGCTGGCGGCGATCGGCGCGGCGCGAACCAGCATCGCCCTGTCCAGCTACATCTTCCGCGACGATCCCACCGGACGGACCTTCTGCGCGGCGTTGAAGGAAGCGCAGGACCGCGGCGTCGCGGTGCGGGTGATCATCGACGGCATCGGCGGCGGCTACTTCCGCGCCGCGGCCTTCCGACGCCTGCGGGCCGCGGGCGTGCCGGCCGCCCTGTTCATGCATTCGGGCCTGCCCTGGCGCATGCCGTTCCTGAACCTGCGCACCCACAAGAAGCTGCTGATCCTCGACGGGCGCGAGGCCTTCACCGGCGGCCTCAACATCTCGCAGCCGAACCGCCTTCGGACGCGCCCGGACCACCCGATCCGCGACACCCATTTCCACGTCGCCGGCCCGGTGGTCGAGCAGCTGATGCTGGCCTTCTCGGCCGATTGGGCCTTCGCCGACGGCGGTGCGCTCGAAGGGCCGGACTGGTTCCCCGACCTCCAACCGGTCGGGGAATCGATCGCGCGGGTCGTCGTCTCCGGGCCCGACGCGGACGTGGAGAAGATCGAGTTCGTGATCCTGCAGGCGCTGGCCTGCGCGCGCAGCTCGGTCCGCGTCGTCACCCCCTACTTCCTGCCGGACGAGGTGGTGATGAACGCCCTCATCCTCGCCAGCCAGCGCGGGATCACGGTGGACATCGTCATCCCGCGGATCAGCGACCATCACTTCATCGATTGGGCGACGCGGGCGCACATCGCGCCGCTGCTGCGCAACGGCGTGCGGATCTGGCTCGACGAGCCGCCCTTCGACCATTCCAAGGCGACGGTGGTGGACGGGGCCTGGTGCTTCGTCGGCAGCGCGAACTGGGACATGCGCAGCTTCCGGCTGAACTTCGAGCTCAACGTCGAGATCCACGACGCGGATCTCGCCGCGCAGCTCGAGAGCTTCATCCGCGCCAAGATGGAGACGCCGCTGACCCTGGACGCGATCAACGCACGGGTCTTGCCCGTCCGTTTGCGCGACGCAGGCGTGCGACTGCTGCTGCCATACCTCTGAAGCGCAGGCGCGGCGCCTCGCCGGGCGGGGCCGGGCTGAGATGGACGACGATCGGGCGGTGGTCTGAGGGCCCGCGCGGCAGCACCGCGTGCTCGCGGCAGACGAGGCCGCGCACCAGGCAGCGGTCGAGGCGCAGCGGCACCATCTCGACCATCGCGTGCGTCGGTCGGCGCGGGCCGACGTCGCGGAATCCCGGCACCAGCGCCGGCCCGACGATGTTGTAGTCGCCGAGGATCGCCGAGCGCTCCGGCAGCATCCCGACGATCCGGCGCAGCTGGCGCCGGTTCAGCATCTGGCCGTGCGACAGGTGCACGTTGGCCACGCCGAAATCGCCGAAATCGAGCACCTGGCAGACCCGGTGCACGACCGCGCCGGACGGCAGCTTGACGACCGTCGGCGTCTTCGCCCACGGGGTCGGGCACCACATCGCCAGGCCGTGGATGCGCCCCGGCAGCGGCACCCAGGCATAGGATCCGCCGACGCGGTCGGTGATCCCGGCGATCTCGCGGGTCGCCTCCTGCATCAGCAGCAGGTCCGGCCGCTCCTGCTCGATCAGGGCGACGACGTCCTCGACCGCCGCGCCCGTGCGCCGCAGCAGGTTCCAGCTGACGACCTTGCGCGACACCGCCGCGGCATCCGCCTGGCGGATCGGCGCCGGCGCGACCGAGTCGAGGCCGAGGGACGCCGGGGAAACCTGGATCGTTGCCATGCGGGCCGTTCGTGCTCCTGACGGCGCTCGCCTGACAGCCCCGGGCAGGCGCGAGACCGGGACGGGGTGCGGGGGTATCACGCCCGCGTCCCAACGCGCGACCGATGATCCCGTTGCCCTGTTGACGCAACCACCCTCGACCCTTGAGCCTCGCGGCGCGAGCGCCCAGAACCCATCTCGATCCGTTCGGACCTGCCGCGGGGCAGCGCTCCGGATCCCGAGGACCCAGATCACGGGGACCATGACGCGTTTCACGTTCATCCACGCCGCCGACCTGCATCTCGGCAGCCCGCTCGCCGGGCTCTCGGCGCGGAACGCCGAGATCGCCCAGCGCTTCGCCTCCGCCGGCAGGCGCGCGTTCGAGGACCTGGTCGGCCATGCGATCGAGGCGCGCGTCGCGTTCCTGATCGTCGCCGGCGACGTCTACGACGGCGACTGGGCGGACCACTCGATCGGGCTGTTCTTCGCCCGCCAGGTCGCGCGGCTCGACCGGGCCGGCATCCCGGTGGTCTTGGTGCGCGGCAACCACGACGCCGAGAGCGTGATCACCAAGGCGATCACACTGCCGGACGCGGTGCGCACCTTCTCGACAAAGAAGCCCGAGACCCTTCGCCTCGACCACCTGAAGGTCGCGCTTCACGGGCAGAGCTTTCCCAACCGGGTGGTCGACGAGAACCTGTCGCTGGCCTATCCGGCCGCCGTGCCGGGCTGGTTCAACATCGGCGTGCTGCACACCTCCTGCACCGGGCACGCTCAGCACGCGACCTACGCGCCCTGCTCCGTCGCCGACCTGCGCGCGCGCGGCTACGACTACTGGGCGCTCGGCCACATCCACGAATATGCCGAGCTGTCGCAGGATCCCTGGATCCTGTTCCCGGGCAACCTCCAGGGTCGCAGCATCCGCGAATGCGGCCCCAAGGGCGCCGTCGTGGTGGAGGTCGGCGACGGGCAGGTCACGGCGGTGCGACGCCTGATCGTCGATCATGCGCGCTTCCACAGCCTCACGGTGGCGGTCGACGCGGCCGAGAGCGAGAGCGAGGCGGTGGCCCTGGTCGAGGCGGCTCTGCGCCCGCTGGCGGCCTTGGCCGAGGGCCGCCTGCTCGCGGTCCGCGTGCACCTCACCGGCGTCACCGCCGCCCACGACCGGCTCGCCGCCGACCGCGAAAACCTCACCGCCGAGATCCAGGCCGCCGCCGACCGCGTCCACGAGGACATCTGGCTGGAGAAGCTGAGGATCGACACCGCCCGCCCGAGCAGCGGCCCGCGGGAGAACGTCGTCGACGCCATCGACCCGGCGACGCTCCTCGCCGAGATCGACCACGACCCGGAGTTTCGCGCGCGCGCGACCGCCGCGCTCGCCGAGATCGCCGCCAAGATGCCGGCGGCCGAGGACGGCGACCTCGCCGCCGATCTCGATACTCTCTGCGCCGAGGCCGAAGCGATGATCCTCGGCCGCCTGACCAAGCGCGCATGCTGAGCCGCGCGATTTCACCGGACGCTCGCCGAAGCCCGGCGGTGCGGAGACACCCGTGCGCCTGCTGAGCCTCGACCTCGAACGCTACGGCCCCTTCACCGGCCGCCGGGTCGACTTCCGCGCCGATGCGCGCCTGCATGTCGTCCTCGGCGCCAACGAGGCGGGAAAATCCTCGGCGCTCGCCGCGGTGACCGACCTGCTCTTCGGCATCGGGACACGGACCGCCTACGCCTTCCTTCATGAGATGCCGCAGCTGCGGATCGGCGCCGAGATCGGCAGCGCCGACGGACGGACGCTCTGCTTCCGCCGCCGCAAGGGCAACCGCAACACCCTGGTCGACGCCGACGACGCGCCCCTGCCGGAGACCGTGCTCGCGCCCTTCCTCGGCGGCCTGACCCGCGAGGTGTTCTGCCGCGCCTTCGGCCTCGACGCGAACAGCCTGCGCGAGGGTGCCAGGGAGATGCTGCTCGCCGAGGGCGAGCTCGGCGCCAGCCTGTTCGCGGCGGCCTCGGGCCTGCGCGGCTACAGCGACCTTCAGAAGAGCCTCGAGGCCGAGTCCGACCGGATCTACGGGCCGCGCAAGCGCCAGGACCGCAGCTTCTACCAGGCGTTCGACCGCTACGAGGACGCCCGGAAGGCGATCCGCGACACCGGCCTGCGCGCCGGAGACTGGCGCGACCTCAACGACAGCATCGCCACGGCCGGGAACGCGCTCGACGCGATCAAGGCCGAGCGGATGCGGATCGCGGCCGAGCAGGCGCGCCTCACCCGCCTCCGGCGCGTCGGCCCGCTGCTCGCCGAGATCGACGGGCTCGCAGCGCGGGACGACGCCGAACCGGGGCTGGTCGAGGTTCCCGACGCCTGGGTCGACCGCCTCGGAGAGGCCTGCGCCGCGTTGCGCGCCCGGCAGGCGGACGCCGCGCGCATCGATGCGGCGGCGGACGCGGCGCGGGCGGCCTTCGCCGCCGTCGCCGTCGATGCCGGGCTCGTCGGGCGTGCCGAGGAGATCCTGGAAGGTTTTCGCGGGATCGACCGCTTCGACAAGAACGGGGTCGACCTGCCCCGCATCCAGGGCGAGGCGGACCAATTCGACGCCGAGCTCGCCCGGCTCGCCGTGCGGGTCGGCCTCCCCGACGTGGAGGCGCTGACGCGGCGCCAGCCCTCGGACGCCGTCCGCGCCCGGGTCGAAACCCTGATCCGCGACGGGCAGGAGGACGCCGCAGCGATCGCCCGGCTGGAGCGCGACCTCGCCGCGGCGCGTACCGAGCACGAGGGCCTGCTGCGCGACGTGGCCGAAGGCGGCACGCCGGTCGATCCGGCGCCCTTCCGCGAGACGTTACGCCCGCTGGCGGCGATCCGCGGCGTGATCGCCGAGCGCGACGCCCTCGATGCCACGGTGCGGCGGGCCGAGCAGGTGCTGCGCGGGCAGGCGGCCCGTCTGTCGCCAGCGGTGGCCGACGTCGCGGCCCTCGCCGCCGCGCCGCTGCCGACGGTCGAGACGGTGACGCGCTTCCGGGCCTTGCTCGACGGCAAGGAGCGCGAGCGCGTGCTGGCGGTCGAGCGCCGCGACTCCGCCCGGCGCCAGGTCGCGACGCGGCGGGGGCGCCTGCGCGAGCGCGAGGCCGGCCGGCCGATCGCGACGCTCTCCGACCTGTCTGCGCTTCGGGCCGAGCGCGACGCCGCCTTCGCGCCGCTCCGCGAAGCCCTGAGCGAGGGGGTCCGGCGAGCGCCGGGGGATATCGCCGCCTACGAGCGCCTGGCGCAGGCCGCAGACCGGCTCGCCGACGATCTCGCCGCCGACGCCGCCCGCGTCGCGGAGCACGCCGCCGACCGGCTGCGCCTCGACGCCGAGCTCGTCGAGGCCGAGGCCGCCGACGCGATCCTGGCGGAAATCGAAGCCGAGGTCGCGGAAGGCCATGCCGCCTGGGTCGACCTGTGGCGCCCCGCCGGCATCGCGCCCTCGACCCCGGCGGAGATGACGGCGTGGCTCGGTGAGGCCGAGACCCTGATCGAGGGCAAGGGCGATCTCGACGAGCGGCACATCGATCGCGCGCTCCGCACCGAGCGGATCGAGGCGGCACGGGCGCCGTTGCTGGATATGGCCGACCGGATGGGACTGACCGACCTCGCCGGCCTCGACGTCGGCCTGATCCTCGGCCGCCTGGAAGAGCGCGTTGCGGCGATCGCGTCGCGATGGGAGGCGACCCGCGAGGCGAACGCGCGGATCGGCGCCGCCGCGATCGGCATCGCGCGGTCCACGACGGCGCTCGCCGACGCGAAGGCGAAGCAGGCGGCCTGGCGCAATGCCTGGGACGACGCAGTGCGGGCGATCGGGCTCGACGGCGCGGCCGGGACCGAGATGGCGACGAGCGCCCTCGCCGCCTGGCAGGCGGTGCCGAACGCGCTCGCCGAGCGCGAGAACCGCCGCGCGCGCGTCGCCGGCATCCGCCGCGACATGGAGGCCTACCACGCCGCCGTCACGCCGCTGATCGCGGCGCTCGCCCCCGACCTCGCCCACATCCAGCCGAGCGCCGCGATCCGCAGCCTGCAGACGCGGCTGCAGGAGGCGCAGGCGAGCGAGACCCGCCGGCGCGAGCTCGCGAAGCGGCGCGACGAGGCGGAGCGGGAGGCCGGAGCGGCGATGCGCGCGCGCGACGACGCGCTCGGCCATCTCGCGGGTCTTCTGGCCGACACGGTGCCGGACCTCGGCGCCGACGCGCAGGACGCGGTCGAGGCGCTGCACGGCCGCCTCGTCGCCCGGCGCGCGTTGCGTGCGGAAGCGCTCGCGCGGCGCGTCGAGCTGGCACGCGCCGCAGACGGCGTTCCCGAAGACGCGCTGCGTGCCGACCTCGCCGCCATCGACGCCGATGCGATCGAGGCGCGGCTGCGCAGCCTGGCGATGGAGGACGAGGACCTCGACCAGCGCGGCAAGACGGCCTTCGCCGAGCGCGATCGCAGCGAGCGCCGGCGCGAGGCGCTGGAGGGCGGGACCGGGGCCGAGCTGGCATTGGCGCAGAAAAAGGCGGCCGAGGCCGAGCTTCACGCGAGCGCCCGGCAATGGGCCGTGCTCAAGCTCGCGAGCCTGATGCTCGGCACCGCCATCGCCCGCCAGCGGACGGGGCAGCAGGACCCGCTGCTGACCCGGGCCGGCGCGATCATGGCGGCCCTGACGGGGGGCGGGTTCTCCGGCCTCGCGCAGGATTACGACGAGGCCGACAAGGCGCTGATCGTCGCCCGCCGCGCCGGTGGCGAGACCGTCCACGTCCAGGGACTCAGCGAGGGCACCCGCGACCAGCTCTACCTCGCGCTGCGGCTGGCCTACCTGGAGGATTACGCCGGCAAGGCCGAGCCGGCGCCCTTCATCGGCGACGACCTGTTCTCGACCTTCGACGACGCGCGGACCGGCCACGGCCTCGAAGCGCTCGCCGCGATCGGCGGCACCGTGCAGCCGATCCTGTTCACCCACCACCGCCACGTCGCCGACCTCGCGCAGGCGCGTCTCGGCTCGGCGGTGGACATCATCCCGCTCTAGAGCAATTCCCGTGATCCCTGGATCACGGGCATTGCTCTATCTTATTGTGAGATCGCGTTTCCTTCACGCGAGCCGGGATCCACTTCACTTGAAAATGCTCTAGCCGATCCGTAGCGCGTTTCGAGGTGGGCGAGGTAGGCCTCGGTTCCGAGCGGGCGGACGGTCGCCTGCTCGAGCAGCGCATCGGTGGGCAGGCGGCTGCCTTGCTCGTGGACGTGGCGGCGCAGCCAGCCGCGCAGCGGCGCGAAATCGCCCGTCGCGAGGCCCGGCAGGATCCCCGGCTCGTCGCGCTTGGCCGCGGCGAAGAGCTGGGCGGCGGCCATCGCGCCGAGCGTGTAGGTCGGGAAGTAGCCCCAGGCGCCGCTCGGCCAGTGGATGTCCTGCAGGCAGCCGAGGCGGTCGTTCGGAACTTCGAGCCCGAGCAGGTTGCGCATGCCGTCGTTGAACGCGCCCGGCAGGTCGGCCACTGCGAGGTCGCCGGCGATGAGGGCCGATTCGAGGTCGTAGCGGAGCAGGACGTGCGCCGGGTAGGTCGCCTCGTCGGCGTCGACCCGGATGAAGCCGGGCTCGACCCGGGTGTGCAGGCGGTGAAGGTTCTCGGGCGTGAAGGCGGCTCCGTCGCGCCCGAATTCCGTACGGACCAGGGGCGCCAGGAACGCGAAGAATTCTCGGCTGCGGCAGGCCTGCATCTCGACGATGAGCGATTGGCTCTCGTGCAGGCTCATGCCGCGGGCCTTGCCGACGGGCTGGTTGCGCCACGCGGCCGGGCGGCCCTGCTCGTAGAGCGCGTGCCCGGTCTCGTGCAGCACCCCCATCAGCACACGCCCGAAATCGGCGGCGTCGTAGCGCGTGGTGATCCGCACGTCGTCGGTGGCGCCCCCGCAGAACGGGTGCAGGCTGATGTCGAGGCGCCCGCGCGCGAAGTCGAAGCCGAGCGCACGCATCAAGGCCAGCCCGATCCGCCGCTGCGCCTCAACCGGGAACGGGCCGTCGAGCGGCAGCGGCGCGGGCTCGCGCGCCTGCCGCTCGCGTGCCTCGGCCACCAGCCCGGGAAGCCGGGTGCGCAGATCGCCGAAGAGCGGATCGATGGTCGCGCGCCGCATGCCCGGATCGTACTCGTCGAGCAGCGCGTCGTAGGTGCCGAGCCCGAGGGCCGCCCCCTTGATCGCCCCGATCTCGCGCTGGAGTCGCAGCACCTCGGCCAAGTGCGGCAGCAGCATCCCGAAATCCGACTGCGCGCGGGCCTCGCGCCAGACCATCTCCGCCTTCGAGATCGCCCGCGAGCTCGCCTCGACGAGGTCGCCCGGCACCGCCGCGGCATGGGCGTGGAGGCGGCGCATCTCGGCGAGGTTCGCAGCCCGCCACGGGTCGAGGGCGGTCTCGTCGGCAGCCGACAGCGCGTCGGCGGTCTCGGGCGCCGTCAGGATCTCGTGGGCGATGCCGCGCAGGACCGCGAGCTGGTCGGCGCGGCCGTCGGCGGCACCGTCCGGCATCAGGGTCTGTGAGTCCCAGCCGAGGATGCCGGCGGCGGCGCCGATCGCGTCGAGGCGGGCGAAGCGGCGTTCGAGGCTGGAATAGACGTTCACGATGCGAAGGCCCCGCGGTGACGATCCGGCCGCGAACGGCCGGGATGGGTGCTCTCGTCATAGGCGGCCGTCGGCGCTGCGAACACCCCGACCGGGGCCGAAGACGCTCGCGAGCCCATATCGGCGAGCCCGACCGCGCCTTCCGAGCCGAATACCCCATATGGTCGCGATGCGCCGCAGGCGTCGCCGACACCGGAGCCGTTTCGTGGATCGCCGCGCCTTCGTCGCCACAGCCCTGGCCTGCACCGGCCTCGTCGGAGGATCGGCGGCAAGCACCGCACCCGAACCTGCGGCGATCCCGGATGGTCGCCCGGTGCGGATCGCCATGCTGCTGTTTCCGGGCATGACGGCGCTCGACGTCGTCGGGCCGCAGGAGATCCTCGCGGGCCTCGCGCCGGGAAACCTGCATCTCGTGGCACGGGCGGCAGGTCCCGTGGCGAGCGACACCGGGCTCGCCCTCCTCGCCACCGCCGACTTCGAGACCTGCCCGCGCGACCTCGACGTGCTGTTCGTTCCCGGCGGGGACGGCACGCCCGACCAGATGCGCGACGCCGCGACCCTCGCCTTCCTGCGCGATCGCGCCGACCGGGCCGCCTGGGTCGCCAGCGTCTGCACCGGGTCGCTGATCCTCGGAGCAGCGGGATTGCTCTCGGGGTACCGCGCGACCTCGCACTGGTGCGTGCGCGACGCCGTGCTGCCGCTGCTCGGCGCGGTGCCGGTCGACGAACGCGTGGTGTTCGATCGCAACCGCGTCACCGCGGCCGGCATCTCGGCCGGGCTCGATTTCGCCCTGGCGCTCGCGGCCAAGCTCCGCGGCGAGGCCTATGCCCGCACCAGCCAGCTCGTGGCGGAATACGCTCCGCGCCCGCCCTTCGATGCCGGAAGCCCGTCCGCGGCCGGCCCCGCGATCACCCGCGCGGCGGACGCGATCCTCGCGCCGCTCGTCGCGGGCGCACTGGCTGCGAGCCGCGACCGGTGAACCGCCCCGCAGCGCACGCCTCCGTGAACGGGCGCGCCGGAACGGCAACCACGGGTAAGCATTCTGGCAAGTGAAGCCGTCGCGCGGCGACGGCCGCCATCCTGGACCACTACGCCGGACCTGCCATGATCCTCGGAATGCTCGTCTCGGCCGTCATCGCGGCGCTCGGCCTGCTCGTGGCGCTCGGCCGGATCGGCCATCCGATCGACGGGCAGGTGCTCACCAATTTCGGCTGGAGCGGCGTGATCATCAGCGTCGCGCTGTTCGGCTTCTTCGCCTACCTGATGCGCGGGCGCCGACGCCCGGTGGCGTGAGCCGTGACGGTGTCAGGCGATGCGGATCAGCGGCTCGCGACGTAGCGCCGGCGTCGCGCCGACCTCGACGCGCTGGCGCTCGCGGGCGATGTAGGCCGTCGGCATGATCGCCTGCATGTCCGCCTCGACCGCGCGCAGGGTCGCGTCGGAGTGGCATGGATGCAGGTGGATGATCGCCAGCGCCTTCACGCCGGCGGCCTGCGCCAGCTCGACGCCCTTCTGCCAGGTCGAGTGGCCCCAGCCGCGGCAGGTCGGGTATTCGCAGTCGGTGAACATGCCGTCGTAGACGATCAGGTCGGCATCCTCGACGAAGCGCATCAGGGCGGCGTCCGGCCAGGGATCGGTGTGCTCGATGTCGCTGATGATGCAGAGCCGTTTCCCGTCATGCTCGAACCGATAGCCGACAGAGCCCTGGGGATGGTTGAGCAGGATCGTGTCGACGGTCGCGCCGTCGGAGAAGGTCAGGGTCTCGCCGGCGCGGAAGCCGTGATGCTTGAGCGTGCAGGGCAGGACGTCGAGTGTAACCGGGAAGAGCGGCGGCGCGTATAACCGACCGAGCGTGTCCTCGGCCGACTGCCCGCCGAGGTTCCCGCACCAGGTGTGGACGGTCCGCTCGGGATCGAACACCGCCGGCTTGAAGAATGGCAGTCCGCCGGTGTGGTCGAGATGGAGATGGCTGAAGAGAAGATCGACGTCCTTCGGCAGGTCCTGCCGGTTGTGCTGGCCGCACGCGTAGAGGCCGGAGCCGGCATCGACGACGAACAGGCGCTCGCCGCAGCGCACCTCCATGCACGGGGTGTTGCCGCCGAACTCGGCGTATTCCGGGCCGCTCACCGGCGTCGAACCACGCACGCCCCAGAAGCGCAGCGTGAGACCGCCGTCCGATACTGGACTTCTCGACATCGTCATCACGGGTCGTTTTCGTTCGGATGGTCCGATCGCCTTCGATCTGGAACCGTTCTCCGCTTCGCCGTCAATGCGACCGAGGCGGTGGGCGGACGGTGGTTTTCTCATCGCCGCTCTCTGACAGGGGTTGAGATGGGTGGCCGCCGCACGCTGCGATGTGCGAGCCCGCACATGGGATAAGTCCCATCCACGCCTCGCGTTTCGGAGATCACGGGCGTTCGGCGAGGGCGAGCGGACCGGTCGGAACCCGAACGGGCACCGTCGGATCGCCGGCGCCGGCTGCCCGGACGAGCCTCGGAAGCCGGTCCCGGTAGCGGGAATCGAGGCCGTCGAAGCGATCGGCCTCGCGCTCGTAGGACGGCACGAAGCCGGCCATATGGGTCGGGGACAGGGGCGAGCCCGGCGCCGCCCAGGCGGCCCAGGTCACCTCGGGCACCGGTGGCGCGCGCCGACGGGCGGGGATGACGATCGTCTCCAACCCGGCATAGGCCAGCGCCTCGGGGCGGCTGACCTCGCCGAGCGACGTGCCCTTGGCGGCGAGCGCCGCCCAGAAAGCGTGTTGGCCGCCGTCGGAATAGCTGGTGCGGATCGCGGCCGCCCCATCGTCGACGAAGGCGGCGATGCGGGCCTCCTCCGCCGCCCGGCGGGTGACGACGGCGGCTTCCTTGGCCGGGTCCTTCGACGGCGCGAAGACGTAGCGGCCGCCCTCGACGCCGACCTGCAGCTCGTCGCCGGTCGCCTCGAACCGGTCCGCGCCCGCCTTGAGCTCGCGCCAGAACCCGATGTTTGGATCGGTGCGATAGCGCGCCATGTTCTCCGCGGTCATCCGGAACGGATAGGCCTGGAACTGGAACGCCGCCTGGCCGCCCTTCAGCGCGTCGCGGGCGATCGCATAGATCTCACCGACGGTGTGGTCCATCATCGCGAAGCAGCCCATCGACGAGCACACGCCGTGCACCATCACCGCCGAGCCGGTGCCGCCATGCGCCCGGTCGTAGGCGTTCGGGTAGCCGACGTCGAAGGACAGGTAGTAGTGCGAGTTCGGGTTCATCTGGCGCTGCGGCACCATGTAGAAGCCCTCCGGCGTCTGCCGGTCGCCGTTCTTGCGCTTGGGACCGAGCTGGCCGGACCACCGGCAGATCGGGAAGGTCTTGAGGTAGACGAAGCGGCCGCCGGCGGCCTTCTTCCACACCTCGATTTCGGAATCCTTCTTGTAGGCCCGGAACAGCACCGGCGCCTGCGGGCTCGTGCCCTTGGCCGCCATCAGCGCGAGGGTGGCGGCGGGGATCGGCGCCTCGGCCTTGGCGTTCTGCGCCGGCGCGTCGCCCGCGAACAGCAGGGCGAGCACGACGGCGAAGCCGATCTGAACCAGACCTTTCAGACGGTGGGCGGGAGGCATCGCGGGGCCGGGGCGGGAGGGTCGCGCGACGCCGCGGCCGACGCGGCCGCGCACGGGACGGGCACGCGGCCCGAACCTGTGCGGCCAATACGGCGTCCGTATGGCTTCATGCCGGCTCGAGCGCGCGGGCGGGCTTCGCCGGCACCGGAACCACGGTGCTGTTCTCCACGGCGATCACCGCATCGAACGGGTCGAGTACGTCGAGGTCGGCGGCGTCGGGGACGCAGACGATGAGGCCGCGGCCGGCCCGGGCCGCGCGCAGGCGGGTGATCCGCGCCGCGATCTCGGCGGGCTTGCGCTCGTCGAGCAGGATCGCGACGACCACGATGTCGGGCTGGCGGATCAAGCAGCGGGCGAGGTCGATCGCGATCCGGGTCTCGACCGGGATCGCGCCCTCGCCGAGCACCGAGCCGGTGCCCGCGCTTCCGGGCTCGACCCGGCTGTCGAGGCCGAGCCGATAGACCGAGGCTTCCAGGCCCTCCTCGGTCAGCACACGCCGGACGATCGCCCGCACCCGCGGCTCCGCCCCGGCCTCTCCGAGGCTGACGCGGCCGAACAGCAGGTTCTCCTCGACGCTGGCCGCCGGATTGATCCGCGTGGGATCGTGGAACTCGACCGCGGCGGCGAGGTGAGCCGGCAGCATCCGCGCGAAGGAGCGGCGGGCGGCGACGAGCCGCTCCTCGAACGCGGCGTCGATCAGCCCGAAGCGGTGGCGGGTTTCGCTGTAGCGCAGCGCCAACCCGATGAGCCGCTCGCGGTCGCGCTGGCCCGCCGGGCCGCGACGCAGCGCGACCGCATTCGGCTGGCGCACCACCAGATCCTCGAAGTAGCCGCGCTCGTCGGCCGGGAAGAGGGAGAACGCGTCGAACAGCGGATGGTCGTTGGGAAGATCGGCGAAGATCTCGACGGTGCTGCGCGCGACCGCGAGGCCGATCTCGGTGAGCGGGCGGACGAGGTCTTCCGCCTCCAGCACGGCGCGCATGTAGGGATGGCGAGCGAGGCGCTTGGGCGCGAAGGTCTGGCCCACGGGCTCGCCGAACAGGATGTTCTCGCCGACCGTGGCCTGATGGTTGTAGCGGGCGGGATCGAACGGCTCGACCAGGCGCTCCGCCCCTTCCGCCTTCAGCATCGTCCGCATCGTGGCGCGGGCGGCCACCAAGGCGCTGGCGAAATCGGGGGCGGCGACCGGATCGACCCGGGCGAGGAGGCCGCGGGAATAGGCGAAGGCATCGAGCCCGGTGATCCGCAGGATCTCGACGAAGGCGGGCTGGTCGGGAGCGGCCGCGGGATCGGCGCCGTAGAGGATGTTGGCGCGGAGCGTCCCCTCGACCAGGATCGCCTCGCCGGCGGCGAACGCGATGCGGCGGGCGCGATCCGCGGCGTCGAACGCGCTGAGATCGTGCCCGGCATAGGTGACGTTGCCCGCCGTCGGCGCGACCTGGCCCGCGAGGATCGCCGCGAGCACCCGGGCGCCGCTGCCGCGGATGCCTGTGATCGCGACGTGCGAGGGCATCGCCAGCGTGAGGTCGACTCCCGAGAGCCGTTCGCCGGTCGCCGCGTCGTAGGCGCCGACGCCCCGCGCGGCGAGATCGCCGGCGCGGGGGACGGCGAGCCCGCCCTTGCGCCCGCGTCGCCCCTCCAGGGCTGCGATCGTGCGGGCGGTCTCGCGGAAGAGCGGCCTCAACCCCTCGCGCAGGCGCGAGAGGTTGAGCGTTAAGGCGATCAGGATCGCCGCGACCGCGAAGGCGCCGGCCGCCGCGACCAGGGCGGCGGGGTCGACGTCGCGGGCGGGCGGCGCACCGTTGCCGCCGCCGCGCCACAGGGCGGCACCGGCGGCCATCGCCGGCAGGATGATGGCCAGCGCCAGCGAGGGCGCACGGGCATAGGCGAGCTTCGCCTCGGCGCTCGACAGCGCCGCGCGGGTGGCCGCGGCCTTCTCGGCGATGCGCGCGCGCTCCAGGGTCGCCGAGCCGTGGATCCGCACCGCCGGCATCCGTCGGACCAGATCCCCGAGCGTCCGCTCCGCAAGCGCGCTCGAGCGCAGGCGCAGAGCGCTCCGCGAGGCCGAGCGGCGAAGAATCAGCTCGCGCGCCATCGCGGCCGCGAACAGGCCGACCGCCGCGGCGGGCACCAGCCGCGGGGCGGCCAGGGCGGCGAAGCCCAGGGCGACGAGGATCGCGCCGAGCGCCATCGCCGGCACGAGGATGCCGATGGCGAGCAGGCCGTCGACCCGGCCGAGCGCCTGCCCGAGGAGGCCGGCGAGGCCGCGCGCCTCCTCGCGGGCACCCGGCGGCGCATCGAGGATCGCCGCGGTCGCGGCCTCGCGCATGCGCAGGACCGCACGGCTCTGGGCCGAGAAGCTCAGGGCGGCGACGAACCACCCGAGGCCGGCGAGCGCCAACGCGCAGGCGGAGAGACCGAAGAAGGCCGCGCGTTCGAGGTCGAGCGGCGCCAGGCTCCAGCCCGGAACCAGGACGAGGTCGTCGGCCGTGCGGGCGATGGCGACGCGCAGGAAGACCAGTGCCGTCGCCTCGTCGTGGCCCAGGGTGTGGACGAGGTCGCGCAGGCAGAGCAGGGCGAGGATGCAGAGCGGGCCGCCGAGGCCGAGCGCCAGCGCGACCGCGGCGAGGTGGCGCCCGCGCGCCGCGCGCCAGGCGAGAACGATCGGATCAGGCTCCATGGCCGCTCACGTGATCGAAGGCTTTCGCATCGGCCGGTCCCGGGCGGCCGCCGGATCGCACGCCGCCTCCCAGCGCATAAGCGCTCTTCGGTCCCGCGAAAAGCGCGCCACCGCACGCCGCGCTCGCCGGCGGACAACGCGGCCAATCGCCCCCTGTCGCTCAGCTTGGAATTCTTCCATAGCGCGTGGCATCGGCCGGGCAAGAGCGAACCTCCGTCGCATTGCTTTGACGGTGCAGACCGGGTCAACCTTGCGGGACCGGGCTGCGGGCATGGCGAGGCAGGGTCGAACATCTTGGTGACGCTCTCCACCGACGACATGCGGCGGTCTCGGCGCCCGCGGGCCATCGCCTGATGGCGCAGCTGTTCTCGCCGGGCGCCGACGCGATCTACCGGCTCGCCCTGCTCACCGGCGTGGCGTGCCTTGCCGGCATCCCGATCGTCGCGGCGGGGATCGTGCGCTCGGATTACGTCACCGGCGTCGGGGTCGCCCCGGCCCAGCCGGTGCCGTTCAGCCACAAGCATCATTCCGGCGAGCTCGGGGTCGACTGCCGCTACTGCCACACGACGGTGGAGACCCAGGCGACCGCCGGCATTCCGCCGACCCACACCTGCATGACCTGCCATTCGCAGATCTGGACCGGGTCCGACATGCTGAAGCCGGTGCGCGACAGCTTCGCGCGCGACGAGCCGCTTCAATGGGTACGCCTGAACAAGCTGCCAAGCTACGTCTACTACAACCACTCGGTCCATGTGACGAAGGGGATCGGCTGCTCGACCTGCCACGGCGACGTGACCAGCATGCAGATGACCTACCGCGCCAACGCCTTCGAGATGCAGTTCTGCCTCGACTGCCACCGCGATCCGGCGAAGTACGTCCGCCCGCAGGAGCAGGTCTGGAACATGACGTGGAAGCCGCCTGAGAATCAGGCGACCCTCGGGCCCGAGCTCGTCGCCAAGAACCACATCCGGGGGGGCGAGCGCCTCACCGAATGCGCGATCTGTCATCGCTGATGGGGACGGACCGCACATGACCGGGCATCACGACATCGGCGCGATCCGCGCGCGCCTGGCGTCCGGCGACGGGCCGGCCTTCTGGCGCAGCCTCGACGCGGTCGCCGACACGCCCGAGTTCCGAAGCTACCTGGAGGCCGAGTTTCCCGCCGCGGCGCGGCTCGCGGCCTCGCCGGAGCGGCGCGGCTTCCTGAAGCTGATGGCCGCCTCGTTCGCGCTTGCCGGATTGTCCGCCTGCGACTCGAGCGACGGGCGGCACTACGAGCTGCCCTACGTCAACGCGCCCGAACGGGTCCTGCCCGGCGCGCCGCTCAGCTACGCCTCGTCGGCGCTGCTCGACGGGTTCGCCAACGGCATCCTCGTCACCACCCGGAACGGCCGCCCGCTGAAGATCGAGGGCAACCCCGACCATCCCTGGAGCCTGGGCGGCACCGACGTGCTGGCGCAGGCCTCGGTGCTCGGCCTCTACGATCCGTTCCGCTCGCAGGCGGTGCAGCATATCGGGCGGCCGAGTTCGTGGGCCGCCTTCCAGGGCGCGATGCTGGCGCAGATGCCGGCCTGGCAGGCGAAGGGCGGCGAAGGCCTCGCCCTGCTCACCGGACCGGTGACCTCGCCGTCGCTCGAGGCCGAGATCGCGCGGATGCGGAAGACCTATCCGGCGATGCGCTGGTACGTCAGCGCAGGCGTCGCGCGCGACGGCCTCTATGAAGGAGCCCGGCGCGCCTTCGGCCGGCCGGTCGAGACGCTTCCCGAGTTCGCCAAGGCGCGAACCATCGTGTCCCTCGACGGGGACATGCTCGACCTCGGCCCCGGGCAGGTCGGGCTGGCGCGGCGCTGGAGCGACGCGCGAAAGGCATCCTACGCGGCCGGCAACCTCCTCACCCTCCACGCCGCCGCGGCGACGCCGACGCTGACCAGCGCCAAGGCGGACTACGGGATCGCGGTCGCCGCCACGCGGATGGAAGCCCTGGCGCGGGACCTGCTGAGCCTCGCCGAGGGCGGAACGGCATCCTCCGCCGACGACGCGTCGGCGGCTTGGCTCGAGCGTGCATCCGCTGCGCTGAACGCGGCCCGCGGCGCCGGCCTCGTCACCACCGGGCTCAGCGGCTCGCCGGCGTTGCATGCGCTCGTCCACCGGCTCAACGGCGCCTTGGGCAACGCCGGCACGACGGTGCGGCATACCGCACCGGCCCAGGCGATCGGCGCCGGGACGCTCCGCGACCTCAGCACCGCCATGGCGGAGGGCTCGGTCGAGACCTTGATCGTGCTCGGCGTGAACCCGGTCTACGAGGCGCCGGGCGCCCTCGACTTCGCGCAGGCCATGGAGCGCGTGCCGCTGAAGATCCATGCCGGCCTCTACTACGACGAGACCGCGGCCCATTCCGATTGGCACCTGCCGCTGGCGCATCCGCTCGAATCCTGGGGCGATGCCCGCTCCCTCGACGGCACCGTCGGCCTGATCCAGCCGACCGTCGCGCCGCTCTACAACGGCCGCGCCGCCAACGAGCTGTTGGGATTCCTCGACCGCGGCACGATCGGCAACGGCCTCGATCTGCTGAAGCAGCGGATGCGCGGCGAATCCGAGACCGACGCCACGTTCCAGGCCCGCTTCGAGGAGGCCCTGCGCAGCGGCTTCCTGCCCGACAGCGCGGCCAAGCCCGAGACGACGGTGCTGACCGAGGCCGCCTCGGCGCCGGCGAAGCCTCCGGAAGCGCCGCAGGAGACCATCGAGGTGGTGTTCCGCCCCGACCCCACCATCTGGGACGGGACGCTGGCCGATCTCGGCTGGCTGCAGGAACTGCCCAAGCCCCTGACGAAGATCGTTTGGGAAAACGTCGTCGGTGTCAGCCCGAAGCTCGCCGAGCGACGCGGGCTCGCCAACGGCGACATCGTGCGCATCGCCGCGGCTGGGCGCGCGATCGAAGGTCCGGTCTGGATCACGCCCGGGCAGGCGGAGAACACGGTCAGCCTCGGGCTCGGCTACGGGCGCAACGTGCCCGACCACCTCGCGAAGGGCCTGGGATACGCCGCCAACGTGCTGCGGCCGGCGATGGACCCATGGCTGCTGGAGGGCGCGACGCTCGCCGCGACCGGCCAGCGCCGGATGCCCGCGACCACCCAAGATCTCGGCACGATGGAGGGGATGGATCTCGTCCGCGTCCAGCACCAGGGCGCGAAGCCGGTCGGCGATGCCAAGGCCTACGAGCTGGCCTCGTTCTACCCGAAGCCCGCAGCCGCAGAACGCGGCGCGGAGGCCGCCTGGGCCATGGCGATCGACCTCGATTCCTGCATCGGCTGCAACGCCTGCATCACCGCCTGCCAATCCGAGAACAACATCCCGGTCGTCGGGCGCGAGGAGGTCGAGCGCGGCCGATGGATGGGCTGGCTGCGGGTGGACCGCTACTTCTCCGGCGCGCTCGATGCGCCCGAGACCCATTTCCAGCCCGTGCCGTGCATGCATTGCGAGAACGCACCCTGCGAGGTCGGCTGCCCGGTGGAGGCAACGCTGCACGACAGCGAGGGCCTGAACCTGCAGGTCTACAATCGCTGCGTCGGCACGCGGACGTGCCAGAGCTATTGCCCGTACAAGGTCCGGCGCTTCAACTATCTCGATTATACCGGCGACATGCCGGTGGTGGCGCAGCAGCAGCGCAATCCCGACGTGACGGTGCGCGCCCGCGGCGTGATGGAGAAGTGCACCTACTGCGTCCAGCGCATCGCCGCGGCCCGCATCGAGTCGGCCAAGGACGCGCACGCGTCGATCCCGGACGGTGCCGTCGAGACCGCCTGCCAGGGCGCCTGCCCCACCCGCGCCATCACCTTCGGAAACCTCTCGGACCCCGGCAGCCGGATCGCCGCGGCGCGAGCGGACGGCCGCAACTACGCCCTGCTCGGCGAGCTGAACACGCGCCCGCGGACGACCTACCTCGCGAGCCTCGCGCCGCCGGCGAAGGAGGGCTGACGCCATGTCGGGAGCCACGCTCCAGCCACCATCCGGCACCGGCCTGATCGGCCCCGACGCGACGCTGCACGGCATCGGCCGCGCCGTCGCTTCGGTCCCGCTGACGCATCCGTTGAACCGCCGCTGGTGGATCGCCTTCGCCGGCGCGCTCGCCCTGCTCGGCCTGTTCGGCGGGGTGCTGTGCTACCTGCTCCTGACGGGCGTCGGCATCTGGGGGAACAACAACGCCGTCGTCTGGGCGCTCGACATCGCGAGCTACGATTGGTGGATCGGCGTCGCCAGCGGCAGCCTCCTCGTCTCCGCGGTGCTGCTCCTGCTCGGGGCGGAATGGCGCGGCGCCGTCAACCGGGTCGCCGAGACGGTCGCCTTGCTCTGCACCTGCGCCGCCGGCCTCTACCCGATCATCCATCTCGGCCGGCCGTGGTTCTTCTTCTGGAACCTGCCCTATCCGAACACCTACGACCTGTGGCCGCAGTTCCGCTCGCCGCTCCTGTGGGACGCGATCGACATCGTGTCCTACCTCGTGGTCTGCGTCAGCCTCTGGTACATCGGGTTGCTGCCAGACCTCGCGTCGTTGCGCGACCGCGCCGTCGAGGATGCGCTGGCGCAGGAGAAGGCCCACGGCCGCCCTCGGAAGCGGTCGCTCCTGAAGGCGCAGGCCTACGGGATCGTCGCATCGGGCTGGCGCGGATCGGCGGCGCATTGGCAGCTCTGGTCGCAGGCCTACCGCACCATCGCGCTGCTCGGCGTGCTGCTTGTGGTCTCGCTCCAGACCGGCGCCTCGGTGATGCTCGCGGGCTCGGTGATGCCGGGCTGGCACGACACGATCCTGCCGGTGACCTTCCTCGTCAACGCCGTGTTCTCGGGCGTCGGCGTCACCGCCGCGATCGTGGTGCTGATCCGCTCGGTCTACCGACTCGACGGGCTGATCTCGGCACGGCACCTCGAGATCCTCGCCCGGCTGATGCTCTGCCTCGGATGCGCCAGCCTGTACTGCTACGCCACCGAGTTCTTTTCGACGTTCCTGCACGGCGACCAGCAGGAACGCGACGTGCTGATCCGGCGGATGACGGGCGCCCATGCCTGGGCCTTCTGGACCGTCGTCGCGTGCCTGCTGATCCCGGCACAGGCGTTCTGGTCGGCCCGCCTGCGCCGGTCGCCGCTCGCGGTCGCGCTGATCGGCGTCATGATCGCGATCGGCGCCTACGCCGACCACGTCATGGTCCTCGTGGTGACGCTGGCCCAGGATTTCCTGCCCTCCTCGCGGCTGGCCTACAGCGAGACGATCTGGGGCGTCGCCACCTTCGCCGGTTCCGTCGGCCTGTTCCTGACGCTGCTGCTGCTGTTCCTGCGCTACCTGCCGGCGGTCTCGATCACCGAGAGCCGTCGCCTAGCGCTCGCCGTCGTGCCGGCCGCGGCCGCGGCCGAGCGGAGGGCGGTGAAGGAGGCCGAGGCGCGGCCGCTTGCCAGCGAGCGGGACGGGACGGAGGACGCGCCGCTCTGGGGCGTCAGCGCCGCCTTCGCCTCGGAAGGTGACCTCGCGGCCGCCGCCGCCGCCCTGTCCGGCCGAGACGACGCCCACGTCCACCTGGACGCGCACGGCCCCGTGCCGATGCCGCGCGTGCTCCGCACCCTCGGGATCGCTGGGCGCTCGATCCGCGCCTACGCGATCCTCGGCGCGCTCGCGGGCGGCGCCGCCTTCTTCGGGATGTGCGTCTACGCGACGGCCTACGACTACGTGTTCCTGATCGGCGGGCGTCCGCGCTTCTCGTGGCCGTCCTTCGTGGTGCCGAGCCTGTCCTTCGCGATGATGAGCGGCACGATCGCGGTCCACCTTGCCTTGCTGATCCTGAACCGGTTGCCGCGCTTGAACCACCCGGCGTTCAACATCCCGGGGTTCCTGCGCGCGACGGACGACCGCTACTTCCTCTCGGCCGAAGCCCAGGGCGAGCGCTTCGACGCCGACCGCGTCGTGTGCAAGCTGGCGTCCCTGCCCGCGGAAGCCGGCCGCCCGCTCGACATCCGCCGGGTGCCGCGATGAGGCGTCTCCTGGCCCTGCTCGCCCTCGCGCCGCTCGCGGCCTGCGGCGAAGCCGACATGAGCGAGCAGCCGCGTGCCAAGACCTGGGACAGGAACGGCTTCTTCCCGCAGGCGATGACGATGCGCCATCCCGTCGCCGGCACCGTGCCGCGGAACGATCCGGCCAAGCCGGCGGCGCAGCTAGCAAGCATCACCGAGACCCTGCTGGCGCGCGGGCGGGAGCGGTACGGCATCTACTGCACCCCGTGCCACGGCGCCTCGGGCGACGGCCGCGGGATCATCGTCGCGCGCGGCTTTCCCTCGGCCGGTCAGCTCACCACCGAACGCCAGCGCACGGCGTCGGCCGACGACCTGTATCGTGCGATCTCGGAGGGGCACCGGGCGATGTACGGGATGGGCCAGATGATCCCCTCCGCGGATCGCTGGGCGATCATCGCCTATGTCCGCGCCCTGCAACAGAGCCAGGATACCGAGGTCGCGGGCCTGCCGCCCGAGGACCGGGCCAAGCTGGAGGCGTCGCGATGATGGCCGCTTACGCCTCGGCCGCACGGCGCCGTCCCGTCGCGGCGTCGCTCCTCGGCGTCGGAGCGTCGATCCTCGCCGTGCTGGCGGGTGGCTGGCGCGGGGCGGCCACGTCCTACCTGGCGGCTTGGCTCGCGCTACTCGCCCTGCCGGTCGGCGCGCTTCCGATCGCCATCGCGCTCGAGCGGTTCGGCCTGCGCGAGCACGACCGCGGCGAAGGCGAGCTTTCCAAGTCCTTGCGTCGCCTCGTCGGGCTGATGCCGGTGGCAGCGATCCTGGGCGTGCCCGTCCTATTCGGCATCGGGCAGATCTATCGATGGACCGACGCGCCGCCCGCGACGCCGCTGGCCGCTTTGTGGTTTACGGTGCCGCTCTTCGCCCTGCGGGTGATCGCGTACCTCGCCGCCTGGGTCTGGCTCGCCGCGCGGTTCGTGGTCCCGGGCGAAACCCGCGACGGACGCACGATCTCCGGGGTCGCGCTGCATGCCGTCGTCGGAACCCTGGCCGTCACCGACCTCGTCGGATCCCTGGACCATCGGCTCGGCTCCAGCCTCGAAGGTGTGCTCGTGCTGACGGCCTGGAGCAGCTTGGCCCTGGCCGCGGCGATCCTCCTGGCACCGGAGGAGCCGACGCCGATCGGGCGCGGGCGCGCGGTCCCCGGGCAGGACCGGCTTGTGCCGCTGGTGGTCCTGCTGAGCCTCTGGGCCTTCCTGCACTTCGTGCAGTTCCTGATCGTCTGGTCGGCGAACCTTCCTCAGGAAGTCTTGTGGTACTTCGCCCGCGGCGGCTGGCTCGGCCGTGCGTTCGCGAGCCTCGGCGGGGCCGTCGTCCTGCTCGGCGCGCTGGCGACGCTTCGGCCGGGGCGCCCGACGACGCGGGTCTTGGCGGCGCTGGTGCTCGCGCTCCACGCGGTCGAGATGTTCTGGTTCGTGACGCCCGCTCTGCGCGACCGCTTCGTGATCGGCTGGAGCGACGCCTTCGCCGCGATCGCCGTCTGCTGCCTGGCCGTGGCCCTGCTGCCAGTGGCGCAACGCCTGATGCCCGTTCTCTCGCCCCGGCGCCGGCGGAGCGCGGTCGCATGAGCACCGAGCGCACGCAGCACCGGTTCGGCTTCGTCTCGTCGATCATCTCCGGCTTGGCGATCTTGCGCCGCCGTCCTTCCTCGCCCGGGACGGCGAAGGCATCCGGCGAGGCCGGATCCTCGGACGGGCCGGGCTACGAAACCTCCGACGTCCATGTCGGCAACACGGCCCGCGTGATGGCCGGGCTGATGGTGACAGCGCTCGCCGTGATCGGAGCGATGATCTGGCTGAAGACGATGGTCTCGACCGATCAGCGCCAGGCCCTGCCGAGCCTGACCGCGCAGCAGACCGCGCGGCTCGTTCCCCCGCCACCGAACCTTCAGGCCGACCCCTACGCCGACCTCGCTGCCGAGCGTGCGGCCGAAGGCCGGCAGCTCGACGGCTACGCCTTCCTCGACGCCTCGCGGCAGCGCGCGCGCATCCCGATCGACCGTGCCATGGCGCTGACGGTCGGCCGAACGCTGGACCCGTGAGCCGATGACGCCGAAGCACGCAGCCCTCGAGCTCTGGCCGGCGGCGGCCTCCGCCGTCGCGGTCGAGACCGACTACCTGATCCTCGCCTTCACGGTGCTCACGCTGGTGCTCACCGTGCCGGTGTTCCTGGCGATCACCTGGTTCGCGATCCGGTACCGCGACGGCCAGGAGGCCAACCGCGACACCAGCGGCATCCGCTCGAACCTGATCGAGATCAGCTGGATGCTGATCCCGTTCCTGCTGACGCTGATCTTCTTCGTCTGGGGCGCGCGGCTCTTCGTGATCTCGAAGAACCCGCCGCCCGACGCGATGGTGATCGAGGCGATCGGTCGGCAATGGATGTGGAAGTTCCAGCACCCGACCGGCCAATCCGAGATCAACGACCTGCATGTGCCGATGGGCCAGCCGATCAAGCTGCGGATCATCAGCCAGGACGTGATCCATGCGCTCTACCTGCCGGCGCTCCGGGTGCAGATGGCGGCCTTGCCCGACCGCTACACCGAGCTGTGGTTTAAGGCCGACAAGCCCGGCACCTTCCACCTGTACTGCTCGGAATATTGCGGCACCGACCACTCGGCGATGGAGGGCAGCCTGACAATCCTCAGCCAGGGGGACTACCAGGACTGGCTCACCCATTCCGGGGCGCAGCAATCGAAGGTCGCGGCCGGCGAGGCGATCTACAATGCCTACGGCTGCGGAACCTGCCACGACGACGGTTCGACCGTGCAGGCGCCGAAGCTCGCCGGCCTCTACGGGCGGGCGGTGCGACTGGCGGACGGGCGCACGATCACGGCCGACGAGGACTACCTTCGCGACAAGATCCGCAACCCCAACGGCAACCGGCTCGCCGAGGGCTACAAGCAGATCATGCCGAGCTTCGCCGGCGTGATCCCGGAGGACGACCTCGGCCGCCTGATCGACTTCCTGAAATCGAACACCCGCACCGTGGGCGACGCAGCGTCCGGAGAGGCCACGCGATGAGCGCATCGGGCACGATCGACAGCGGGATCGCGAACCGCGAGCCGCACGCGCCGGAGGCGACGCTCGATCGTCCGGCCGACTATCTCCACGCCCAATCGACCCTGCGCTCGTGGTTCCTCACCACCGACCACAAGCGCATCGCGATCCTCTACCTCGCCTCGATCACCGCGTTCTTCATCATCGGCGCCGTCGCCGCGGGCGTGGTGCGGCTGGCCCTCGTCGTGCCGAACGGCGCGGTGATGGCCAACGACACCTACAACAAGGCCTTCACCATCCACGGCGTGGTGATGGTGTGGTTCTTCCTGATCCCGTCGATCCCGGCGACCTTCGGCAACTTCCTGATCCCGCTGATGATCGGGGCGAAGGACCTCGCCTTCCCCAAGCTGAACCTCACGAGCTGGTACGTCTTCATGACGGGCGCGCTCTTCACGATGGTGTCGGTGGTGCTCGGCGGCATCGACACGGGCTGGACCTTCTACGCGCCGCTCTCCACCGCGTTCTCGAACGGCTGGGTCCTGCCGGCGCTGATCGGCGTGACGATCGTCGGGTTCTCTTCGATCCTGACGGGCCTGAACTTCGTCGTCACGATCCACACCATGCGCGCGCCCGGCATGACGTGGTTCAAGCTGCCGATCTTCGTCTGGACGCACTACGCCACCAGCCTGATCTTCCTGCTGGCGACGCCCGTGATCACCACGGCGCTGATCCTGCTGATCATGGAGCGCGCCTTCCACATCGGCGTGTTCGATCCGGCCTATGGCGGCGACCCGGTGCTGTTCCAGCACCTGTTCTGGTTCTACTCGCACCCGGCGGTGTACATCATGGTCCTGCCGGGCATGGGGGTGATCTCCGAGATCATCCCGGCCTTCGCCCAGAAGAAGCTCTTCGGCTACCGCTTCGTCGCCTACGCCGCGATCGGGCTCGCCTCGGTGACGTTCTTCGTCTGGGGCCACCATATGTTCATCAACGGGCAGAGCGATCTCGCCTCGCTCGCCTTCTCGGCGCTCTCCTTCGCGGTCGCCGTGCCCTCGGCGGTGAAGGTCTACAACTGGACCGCGACGATCCATAAGGGGAAGCTCCGCCTCGACACGCCGATGCTCTACGCGATGGGCTATATCGGCCTGTTCGTGCTCGGCGGCCTCACCGGCCTGTACCTGGCGACGCTGGCGATCAACCAGCACATCCACGCGACCTACTTCGTGGTCGCGCACTTCCACTACATCATGGTCGGCGGCACGGTGCTGGCCTTCCTCGGCGGGCTGCACTTCTGGTGGCCGAAGTTCACCGGCCGGATGTACAACGAGGCCTGGGGGCGGATCTCGGCGTTGCTGATCTTCCTCGGCTTCAACGTGACGTTCTTTCCGCAGTTCATCCTCGGCTACCTCGGCATGCCGCGACGCTACGCGACGTACCCGCCGGAATTCCAGCTGCTGAACGTCCTCTCCTCGGCCGGCGCGACGATCCTGGCGGCGGGCTACATCTTCCCGATGCTCTACCTCGTCTATTCCCTGTGGTTCGGCAGGAAGGCGCCCGCGAATCCCTGGGACGCCAAGGGGCTCGAGTGGGAGACGACCTCGCCGCCGCCGACGCTCAACTTCGCGTCGCCGCCCGAGGTGCCGAGGGTTCCGTACGACTACCCGATCCAGGAGCAGGAAACCAAGGCGCAGCATCGATGAGCCAAGAGCGATGAGCACGGGTCTCGCCGACGGCGTCGGCATCAAGCGCGCCCACCATTTCGAGACCGTCGCGCAGCAGCGCTATGCCGCCACGCTCGGGATCTGGGCGTGGCTGATCACCGAGCTCCTGCTCTTCGCGGCCCTGTTCCTGGTGGCGCTGATCGTGCGGATCCA
Organism: Methylobacterium sp. E-016; assembly: GCF_022829745.1. Lineage (NCBI taxonomy): Bacteria > Pseudomonadati > Pseudomonadota > Alphaproteobacteria > Hyphomicrobiales > Methylobacteriaceae > Methylobacterium > Methylobacterium sp. E-016. Next base: position 68,360 of record NZ_JAKSYF010000078.1, on the reverse strand, counting down.
GCACCCGGAGGCGACGCAGGAGGCGGCGCGCCACCTGAAGTTCTGGATCGGCGCCGTCAACACGGTGGTGCTGATCGTCTCCAGCCTCACCATGTCGATGGCGATCGAGTTCTCGCGCATCGGCTGGCAGCGGGCGATGGTGCGGGCGATGCTGGCGACCGCCGCTCTCGGCAGCCTGTTCCTCGTGCTGAAGGGCTACGAGTACTACGCCGACTACGAGGAGCACATGATGCCGTTCCTCGGCTCGCGCCCCTACGAGCTGTCGGCGAGCCCGGCCTCGCGCCTGTTCGTGAACCTCTACTACGTCGCGACGCTGTTGCACGGGCTGCACCTGCTGACCGGCATCTCGCTGCTGCTCGGCATGACCTGGATCGCGTCCAAGGCGGGTTTCCTGTCGCGGCACCAGAACTGGATTGAGATCTACGGCCTGTACTGGCACTTCATCGACCTGATTTGGATCATGGCCTTCCCGATCCTCTACGTCGTCAACCGGTAGCCCGATGCGCAGCCCGCTCGCGACCCTCTCCGACGCCGACCGCGCGCTCCTGAAGGATCGGCTGCGCAAGCCGGTCCTGACCTTCCTGGCGCTGATGGGCCTGCTCGCGGTCAACGTCACCCTCGGCGCGACGCTGCCGTTCGAGCAGGTCTGGGCGCTCGAGCTCGTCGTCGTCGCGGCGATGGCGCTCGTCGTCCTCCTCGTGTCGATGGAGGTGCTGCACGAGCCGCCGCTGGTGAAGCTGTTCTCGGGCCTCGGCTTCTTCTGGGTCGCGATCATGGTCGGCATGACGCTGACGGATTACCTCGGCCGCTGACGCGCGGTGCGGTTCACGGTTGTTCGCCGTCCGAAACGCACCTAAACCGAAGTGGACATCCGGGCGGCGGACGATCCGCGCCGAGGCCCCGCCCGATCAGGTAAGTTTCCGAGACGATGTGCGAACTGCTCGGCATGAGCGCGAACGTGCCCACCGACATCCGCTTCTCGTTCGCGGCGTTGGCGCGGCGCGGCGGCGAGACCGGTCCGCATGCGGACGGATGGGGCATCAGCTTCTACGAGGGCCGCGGCTGCCGCAGCTTCCACGAGCCCGAGCCGAGCGCGAAGTCGGAACTCGCCCGCCTGCTGCGCGACTACAAGATCAAGAGCCGCATCGTCATCGGGCACGTGCGCAAGGCCAATCGCGGCCGCGTCAGCCTCGAGAACACCCATCCGTTCTCGCGCGAGCTCTGGGGCCGGCGCTGGACCTTCGCGCATAACGGCCAGCTCAAGGGGGTGAAGAAGCTTCCGCTCGGCGGGTTCATGCCGATCGGGTCGACGGACAGCGAGTACGCCTTCTGCTGGATGCTCGGCCGCCTGCAGGGGCGTTTCTCGGCCCTGCCCAAGCCCGCGCTGCTCGACCGCGCGGTGGCCGACCTCTGCGCCGAGCTGCACGCGCTCGGCGTGTTCAACATGCTGCTCTCCGACAGCCGAACCCTCTACGCCCATTGCGGCAAGCGCCTGTGCTACCTCACCCGCCGGGCGCCCTTCGGCACGGCGACGCTGATCGACGAGGATTGGCGGGTGGACTTCGCCCAGGAGACCACCGAGCGCGACGTCGTGTCGGTGGTGGCGACGCAGGCGCTGACCCGCGACGAATGCTGGACCGACCTCGCGCGCGGTGACGTCATCACCCTGCGCGACGGCGCGATCCGCCTGCTGAAACCCGGCGCGCCGGCGGCGGCCACCGTCGTCGTCGCGCCGAAGCCCTGTTGAGGCGAGGCGCGACGCACTTGGATGTGACGGTCGCGAAGGTGCAAGCGCGGCCGCGATAGGCTAAAGACACGGAACAACTCGAACGGCTCAGGCGCGAGCCGCACACGTTCCGCCTCGCGGCTTCGGACCACCCGCGAGCCCGCAGAAGACCGTAGATTGCGACGCATCATGACCCGCGACGAGACCGACACCCTTCCGAGCCAGTCTGGAAACGGCGACAAGGATGCGCGGCCGAACCTGTCGCACACCATCCGCTCCCATCTCGGCGACCATCTGCGCAGCGCCTACGACACGTTGGGCCAGACCGAGCTGCCGAGCCGCTTCGCCGAGCTGATCGCGAAGCTCGAGGCGGCGCTCAAGGCCCGCGGCGAGGCGATCGAGCCGGAGTTCCGCAACGGCCTGCTCGCGGCCGTGCCGAGCCTGCGCGCCTTCGCCCTGTCGCTGACCTCGAACCCGGCCCGCTCCGACGACCTCGTGCAGGATACGCTGATGAAGGGCTGGCAGCACCGCGCCCGCTTCCAGCCCGGCACCAACCTGAACGCGTGGCTGTTCACGATCCTGCGCAACATCTTCTACTCGGACCACCGCAAGCGGGTCCGCGAGGTCGAGGATCAGGACGGCTCCTACGCCGCGCGCCTGGCCACCGCCCCGCACCAGGGCGACCGCCTCGACGTCGAGGACCTGCAGACGGCGCTCGCCAAGCTCCCGCCCGACCAGCGCGAGGCGCTGGTGCTCGTCGGCGCCGAGGGCGTCTCCTATGAGGAGGCGGCGACCATCATGGGCTGCAAGGTCGGCACCGTGAAGAGCCGCGTCAGCCGGGCCCGGGGGCGGCTCGCCGAGCTGCTGGGCTACGACGAGGAAGACCTCGGCTCCGACCGGTTCATCCAGTCCGCGATGCCCAAGGACGCTTGAGAGAACGCCCGACGATCGGTCTTTTTTGACGCATCCGTTTCCGGGGGTCGTGCGTTACCGGCCCGACACTCGCACGGCGCCGGTTGGCGCGGCGAGCATCGGAAGACGGAGCTTTGCCATGCAGTTCAAGACCCTTCTGGCCGCCTCGGCCCTCGTTCTCGCCCTGCCGCTCGCCGCACAGGCGCAGGGCACCATCCGCGGTGCCGAGCGCGGCGCCGAGACCGGCTCCGACATCGGCGGCCCGATCGGCGGGATCGTCGGCGGCGCGGTGGGCGCGGCGACCGGCACCGTCGGCGGCATCCTCGGCGTCGACATGCAGCCGCGCTTCCGCAGCTACGTCCGCGAGCGCAACGTGCGCTCCTACGATTACGACGGCCGCGTCGCCGTCGGCACCACCCTGCCGGGCGACGGCGTGACCTACTACGACGTTCCCGACGAGTACCGCGTCCAGCCGGGCACCCGCTACACCGTGATCAACAACCGCCCGGTCCTCGTCGATCGCGGCCACCGCATCGTCGAAGTGATCGACTAGGCGTTTCATCGCCGCGCGACGTGCGAGGGCTCCGGAGCGACAGGCTCCGGGGCCCTTTTCCTTGGCGCCCACCGCACGCTCGGCCGCCCATGCAACGCTTCGCCGCATCGCCCGTTATGGCTCTGACGGCGAACGGGAATTCCCACCATGAACGACGACGCCATCGATCCGAAGGCCGGGCTTCCGGAGCCGGTCCGCGACCATCTCGGCCAGCAGCTGCGCTCGATGCTGTCGGTGGGCCAGGAGAAGCCGCGCTTCCTCGGCGACGATCCCGCGCCCGACGCCACCTTCGCGCCGCAGCTTCAGCGCCTGGAGACCCGGCTCAAGACCCACGAGGAGGGCACGGGCGCCGTCGAGCACGCCCTCGACCGCATCCTCGATGCTTTCGGCGTCACCCCCGACGACGGCAAGCCCGCCGAAACCAAGCCGACGGCCTGAGGGTCAGACCTTCGGGCGCGTCGCGAGGAGGTCGCGGATCTCGCCGAGGATCTTCACGTCGGCCGGCACCTCGGCGACGGCCTCGGGCTTGGCCTCCTCCTTGGTCACGAGCTTGTTCATTGCGCGGATGACCAGGAACAGCACGAAGGCGACGATCATGAAGTTGATCGCCACGGTGATGAACTGGCCGTAGCCGATCACCGCGCCCTGCTTCTTCGCCTCGGCATAGGCCGCGCCGGCCTGCACCTTCGACGACAGCGGCAGGTAGTAGTTCGAGAAGTCGAGCCCGCCGGTGATCGCGCCGATCATCGGCATGAACACGTCCTGCACCGCCGAGGTGACGATCGCCCCGAAGGCGGCGCCGATGATCACGCCGACGGCGAGATCGACCACGTTGCCGCGCAGCGCGAACTTCTTGAACTCTTCGAGCATGGCAGGTCCCCAGCCTTCAGGTTGCATCACGCTACGCGTGGCGGCGGGGGCCGCCAAGCGGACGCGCCCTGGCATCCACCGTCAGATCGCCGAGGCCGGATCTTCGCCGGCCTCGATGCGGGCCGCCGGCTCGAGCCGGGCGCGGCGGCGGTACTGCGCGGCGCCGATCGGCAGGCCGACGATGTAGGCGGCGCTGATCGCCACCAGCGATTCGAACGGGAACGAGATCAGCAGGCCGAAGGCGGCGACGCCGGCGAGGAAGATCGGCAGCACCCACCCGCGCGGCACGCGCTTGCCCATGGTCTTGCCGGAGAAGGTCGGCACGGTGGAGACCACCAGCAGGGCGATGCCGAGCACGTAGACCAGGATGGCCGGCGCCGCCCAGGCCTCGAAGCCGAAGCCGAGGAAGTGCAGGTAGAGCGGCAGCATCGCCGTCATCGCGCCGGCCGGGGCCGGCATGCCGACGAAGTAGTCCTTCTTCCATTCCGGGCGGTTCGGGTCGTCGAGCATCGCGTTGAAGCGGGCGAGCCGCAGCGCCATCGCGATGGCGAAGATCAGCGCCACGATCCAGCCGAGCGATTTCAGGTTGTGGAGCGCGAAGCCGTAGAGGATCAGCGCCGGCGCGCAGCCGAAGTTGACGAAGTCGGCCAGCGAATCGAGCTCGGCCCCGAAGCGCGAGGTGCCCTTCAGGAGCCGCGCCACGCGCCCGTCGATGCCGTCGAGCACGGCGGCCGCGATGATCGCGATCACCGCCGGCTCGAACTTGCCCTCGAAGGCCAGGCGGATCGCGGTCAGCCCGAGGCAGAGCGCCATCAGGGTGATCATGTTGGGCGCGATCATCCGGAACGGCACCGGCTTGAACCGGCGCGGCCGCGGCTCGTTCGCGTCCGGCTCGAAGGGCGGGAAGAGATCGTCCATCGCCCCCTCCCCTCAGATCCGGCGGAACGAACGCTCGGGCCCGCCGCCGAGGTCGGCGAGCACGGTCTCGCCGGCGACCGCCTTCTGGCCGAGGCCGACCAGCACGCGGGTGCCGACGGGCAGGTACACGTCGACCCGCGAGCCGAAGCGGATCAGCCCGAAGCGCTCGCCCACCGCGAGCTGGTCGCCGGCCGAGACGAAGCCGACGATGCGGCGCGCCACGAGGCCGGCGATCTGCACCACGCCGACCCGCACCGGCTGGCCGCCGTGCACGGTCTCCATCACCATCCCGTTGCGCTCGTTGTCCTCGCTCGCCTTGTCGAGCTCGGCGTTGAGGAACAGCCCCGGCGTGTAGTGGATCTGCCCGATCCGGCCCGTCACCGGCACGCGGTTCACGTGGCAGTCGAACACGTTCATGAACACCGAGACCCGGGTCATCGGCACCTGGGGCAGGTCGAGCTCGGGCGGCGGCAGCACGGTCGAGATCAGGTTCACCCGCCCGTCCGCCGGCGAGACCACGAGGCCCTCGGCCACCGGCGTCACCCGCTCCGGGTCCCGGAAGAAGTAGCAGACCCACAGGGTCAGGATCAGGAACACCCAGCCGAAGAACTGCGAGAAGGTGCCGGCCAGCACGGTGAGCACGATCCCGATCACGATGAAGGGGTAGCCCTCCTTGTGGATCGGGACGAGCGTCCGGCGGATCGTCAGGAGAAGGTCGTTCATGCGGTCTTTCGGAAGGGGCGCGCGAAGGGCGCGGGGCCAACGGGATTTTGACCCGCGCGATGGCAGCCCAGGGCGCGAAGGTCAACCGCCGGCGCCGTCGCGCGCCCCTTCCCTCCCCCCGCTGCGGGGGAGGGTGGGCTTCGCGTCAGCGAAGGTCGGGAGAGGGGAGCGACCTCTCTGGATGCGGCGCTCCCCTCTCCCGACCCCCTGACGGGGGCCACCCTCCCCCGCAGCGGGGGGAGGGAAGCGGCGTCGGCGCACGCCAAAACGACCCCGCGCGGAAAGCCTCCGCCGGCGGCATGGCCCCGACATCACGGACAGGAGACGCGGGACGCCGCGGAACCCTGGGATGATGCGCAATGAGCCGGTTCCCCGGCGCCCCGCGGTGCCGGGCCCCGAGAACGCGGGCACCCGACGCCGATTTGTCGTCGCGGCTTTACGTACCGCACGGCCCCGCCGCCGCGGCCCGCGCGACGCGGGCCCCGGTCACGTATCCGGCCACGTAGGGCCGGGTCGCCCCGGCGACAGCCGGAACGGGCGATCCCCGCACCCTCCCTAACGTCGGGACGGGCTCAGGTCTCTTCTGAGAGCGCTCCGCTTGCGGGCGACAGCCCGCCGCTCGGAGCGCCCCGCGCCGCGCATTATGGACGCCGTATCGCGGCGGGTTGATCGACCCACCGCGCAGGACCGCCACGCTGCCGACCGCCCCGTCGATCACCGGGCCGGCTCCTGACGGCGGCTCCGGGACGAAACGCAGCCCCGGCGCCGTGCAGCGCGTGATGGGGCTATAGGCAGGATTTAGGAATTTTGTCGATAGGCCGAAGGGTAGCCTATGAAAGCGGGGCGATTGAGCAATATAACTCCGAAGAAAGAGTCGTTACTCACCCATTCGCGCGCATTACAATAATAGAAACCCGAGCCAGCATGTATAAATTTAATTTTCGTATTGATTTTTGTCGTTCCTGTATCCGAACCCTGTTTCTACGCTACCCACGTGCCAGTATTTCTTTTTCTCAATAGCCATGACAAATCCAATAAAATCCAGCATTCGATAAATTTCATCGGCTGCTTTGTATTCGAATGAATTGATTTTTATCATATCTGACCCAAGCAGTTCCGTTGCTTCGTCAATATCTATCACAAATCCATGGTCTTTATAATGATTTACCAAATGCTTTGCCACGGTTTCGGAGGTATGATTACTGCCGAACGTTCTTGATTGGAGCAGTCGCTCGGCGTATTGAACAGCACTCTCATTCACTCGCTGATAATATCCAATATTTCGGATAGGAGCTTGAACTCGAAGGTAGTCCTTAAAAATTTCGGCGGCGCCGGGAAATTGACATGCAAGCTCTGCTATTACGTTGAGCGCATTGCCAAGAGCGAGAGCGGGCAAACCACCCATCTGTGGATCAATTGGCCCAAGATGGCTCATCAATCCCATATGTATCTCATCAGCACCTAAACATATCAAAGTAGCTGCAGATTTGGCCCGCCTTGGGACAGCTACAACAAATTTGCCGCACGAAAGCCTCTTTAATGTTTTACTTAACAAATAAGCTGGTTCGATCCCACCCCCACCGCTGTTAATTATCAGCAATATATCGTCTTTGATATCTGACTCAGTCGCGGCAGCGTAGATTTGATCAGCGTGATAATTCGATATGCTATCTACTTCGTCCACAAGCATTATTGTTGTGTAATTTGATAAATTATTTTTATGTATAATATCATTTATTTCATTTTTTATGTATTGATTGATCGTTTCTTTATCATCAGACTTGATGGCAGATATCCAGTCAAGCTTAGGCTTAGCTGCTGGTGCGGTCGCTGCGGGTGTAGGTGTAGGTGTGGGCTGCGCATTCAGTGGCATTTCTTGAGTATCAGTAATCGGATCACCGCTCACACACGCCTCCTAGGCAATATCAACCTAGAGTTTAAAGAGGCACGCTGACGTGAGTCAAGATCGGTCAAGCCTAGTTTAATCCCACGACGTACTATTCCACAGTCATTGCTTCCTCCCTTATCCCACGCACTCCAACCCGCACCCGCTCCGCCTCCTCCTCCGCCCGCCGCAACGCCGCCCGCGCCGCGTCCGCCTCGCGCTGCCGGTTCCAGAGCGCCGCGTAGACCCCGTCCTGGTCGAGCAGCGCGCCGTGGGTGCCGCGCTCGACGATGACGCCCTTGTCGAGCACCAGGATCTCGTCGGCGTTCACCACCGTCGAGAGGCGGTGGGCGATGACCAGGGTGGTGCGGCCCTTCGCGATGCGGTCGAGCGCGTCCTGGATCTGCGATTCGGTGAAGCTGTCCAGCGCCGAGGTCGCCTCGTCGAGGACGAGGATCGGCGGGCTCTTCAGGATGGTGCGGGCGATGGCGACGCGCTGCTTCTCGCCGCCCGAGAGCTTCAGGCCGCGCTCGCCCACCGGCGTGTCGTAGCCCTCCGGCAGGCCCTCGATGAAGCGGTCGATCTGGGCGAGGCGGGCGGCCTCGCGCATCTCGGCCTCGGACGCCTCCCAGCGGCCGTAGCGGATGTTGTAGCCGATCGTGTCGTTGAACAGCACCGTGTCCTGCGGCACCATGCCGATGACGGCGCGCAGCGAATCCTGGCGCACCGCGGCGATGTCCTGCCCGTCGATGGCGATGCGGCCGCTCTGCGGCTCGTAGAACCGGAACAGCAGGCGCGAGAGCGTCGACTTGCCGGCGCCCGAGGGGCCGACGATCGCCACGGTCTTGCCCGAGGGCACCGTGAACGAGACGCCGCGCAGGATCGGCCGGTCCGGGTTGTAGGCGAAGTGCACGTTCTCGAAGCGCACCTCGGCCGGGCCGGCGACCAGCGCCGGGGCGCTCGGCCGGTCCGCGATCTCCGGGTTGCGGTGGAGGATGCGGAACATGTCGTCGATGTCGATCAGCGCCTGTTTGATCTCGCGGTAGATCATGCCCATGAAGTTCAGCGGCATCGAGAGCTGCACCAGCATGGTGTTGGCGAGCACGAAGCCGCCGATGGTGGTGCGCCCGGCGAGGATGTCGCGGGCGGCGAGCCACATCACCGCGGTCATGCCCAGCGTGAAGATCAGCGCCTGGCCGGCGTTGAGGACGGCCAGCGACACGTAGGTCTGCGTCGAGGCCTTCTCGTACCGCGCCATCGCGCCGTCGAAGCGCTGGGTCTCGCGGGCCTCGGCGCCGAAATACTTCACCGTCTCGTAGTTCAGCAGCGAGTCGACCGACTTGGTGTTGGCGTCGGTGTCGGACTCGTTCATGCGGCGGCGGATCGCGATCCGCCACTCGGTCGCCTTGTAGGTGAAGCCGAGATAGGCCGCGACCATCACGAAGACGACCAGGGAGTAGGTCCAGTCGAACTCCCAGGCGAGCACGCCGAGCACCAGCACGAACTCGACGATGGTCGGCACCAGCGTCAGCACCATCAGGCGCGACAGCTCCTCGATGCCCGAGCGCCCGCGCTCCAGCACCCGCGTGAGCCCGCCGGTCTTGCGCTCGAGGTGGAAGCGCAGGGAGAGCTGGTGCATGTGCTGGAAGGTCTTCAGCGCCAGGCGGCGCACCGCGTGCATCGCCACCTTGGCGAACAGCCCGTCGCGCGCCTGCGTCAGCCCGGCCATCAGGATGCGCGAGGCGCCGTAGATCGCGATCAAGAGCATCGGCGCGGCGAAGATCCCGGTCGGCACCTGCTCCTTGCCGTGCTCCTGGCCGCCGACCGCCGCGACCAGCGCGTCGGTGATCCACTTGAAGGTGAACGGCGTCACCATCGTCACCAGCTTGGCCACCAGCAGCAGCCCGAACGCCAGGAAGACCCGCCGCTGCAGGTCCGGCCGGCCGTAGGGCCAGAGATACGGCCAGAGCCGGCGATAGGTGGCGACGAGGCCCGGGCGCGCGTCGGGCGCCGGCGGGGGAGTGGAGGTCATACGCGATTGTCCGGAAGAGGAGGCTCGCCCCGGCATATAAGCCGGCACCGCCCGCGGCACACCCGCAGCCGCCGCGGGGCGGGGCGGCGTGGGGGAATCCTCAGCCGTTCCTGCCCGCCTTCGCGTCCTTGCCGTCGCCCGGCAGCACGAAGATCTGGCCGGGATAGATCAGGTCCGGGTTGCGGATCTGCTCCTGGTTGGCATCGTAGATCACCGTGTAGCGGTCGCCCGCGCCGTAGGTGCGCCGGCTGATCTGCCACAGGCTGTCGCCGCGGATGATCTTGGCCGTGCTCACCGCGGGGACGAACACCCCCGCCCGCGGCGGCTCGATCGCGGCCGGGGTGGGCGAGACGGCCTCGGCCCGCGCCGCCGGGGCGGCGGGCCGCTCGGCCGGCTTGTCCGCCGCCGCGCCGGGCCTGGGCGGCGCGAGGTTCGTCGCAACGCGGGCGGGTTCCGGCACCGAGAACGGCACCTCGGCCCGGCTGCGCACCTTGCCCGAGACCGAATCGACCTGGTCGACCCGCACCGTGTAGGCGCCCGGCTTCACCCCGCGGCCGATGGTGAAGGTGACCTTGCCGTCGGCGCCGACGCTCGCCGGGGCGATCAGCGTGTCGTTGAGGTAGAGCCGCACCGTCGCACCCGGCGCGGCCTGGCTGGTGACGAACAGCCGGCCGCCCTCCTGCGCGTCCACGCTGACGATCTTAACGGGCGCGGGGGCGTCCTTGGCGGCTTTCCCGGAAGGCGGCTTGGCCGCCGCGTCCTTCGCCGCAGGGCCCTTCGCCGCGCCCTTGACGGGGGTATCCCTGCCGGCGACCGCCTGGCCCGGCGCCGGGTCCGGCGCCCGCTGCGCCGTCCGGACCTCCGGCTGCGACAGCACCACCGTGGGCCTGTCGGGCGCGGTCAGCGCCACCAGCGGCTTCTCGGTGCGCGTGGGCGAGACCGCCACGGCGACGCTCTCGGCCGAGCGGGTCTCGCGGCCCTCGGCATTGGTGGAGCGCAGCACGATCTCGCTGTTGCCCGCGGGCAGCGCCGGCGGCACGATCGCGAACTGCCCGTTCGGGTCGGCGAGCGCCTTGGCCACCGCCTTGCCGTCGACCAGGAGCTCGACGACGGTGTTCGGCGCCCCGCGGCCGGCCACCACCGACTCGCCGTTCGGCTCGACGCGGACGATATCGAACTTGAGCGCGTCCGGCGCCGCCGGCGCCGCGGCGCGCGCCGCCGGCTGAGGCGCCGCGTCCGGCACGGGCGCCGGGCCCGGCGTCAGGGCGCCGACCGCGCCGGGCGCGGGCTCGGGCGCCGGAGCATGCGCGTGCCGCCACCGGTCGAGCCCGCCGAACACGGCCGCCACCAGGCCGAGCCCGATCAGCAGGCCCAGGACCGCGAGAAACACGCCGCGCCGCAACTCCGCCGTCATGGCGATCCATCCCTCGTCGACACCACGCCCGCCCGGCCGCGACCCCCATCCCCGGCGGTGGAGACTTTCGAAAACGCCCGCGCGAAAAACCGTCGACTGTTCCTCCCATATTACCGTACATGTCCGGGAGACCAAGCCGCAACGCGCGCGCAGCGAACGAATTCCCCGCGCGATCAGCCGTTTGGCACCGATTTCGCCCCTGTTTACGACCTGTCCGCGGCCCGAACGGGACGCACGATACGACGAGCATCGATGAAGGAGGCCGGATGGCGCCGGTGAAGACGGTCTGTGTCTATTGCGGCTCCGGCTTCGGCGGGGACCCGGCGTTCCGCCAGGCGGCCGAGGCGCTCGGCGCCGCGCTCGCCGCGGCCGGGCTCGACCTCGTCTACGGCGGCGGCGACGTCGGCCTGATGGGCACCGTCGCCCGCGCGGTGCTGGCCGGCGGCGGCCACGTCACCGGCATCATCCCGGACTTCCTGAAGTCGCGCGAGCACATGCTCGACGCGATCCAGGAAACGGTCGTGGTCGGCGACATGCACACCCGCAAGCGCATGATGTTCGAGCGCTCCGACGCCTTCGTCGCCCTGCCCGGCGGCATCGGCACCCTCGAGGAGCTGGTCGAGCAGCTAACCTGGGCCCAGCTCGGCCGGCACCGCAAGCCGATCCTCCTGGTCGAGGTGGCCGGCTTCTGGAAGCCGCTGCTGACCCTGTTCGACCACATGCGCGCCCACGGCTTCATCCGCGACGGGCTCGACCTGAACTACGTCGTCGCCGAGGGCGCCGACGCCGTGGTGCCGATGCTGCAGGCCGAGAACCGCCGCCTGGGCGAGGACCCGGCCGCCGAGCGCTTCGTCACCGAGCGGCTCTGAGCGGCGGGGTCCGGCGCGTTCGCCCTCGGATCCTCGCGCCGCCGGGCCGCCGCTCGCGACGGCGAGGGGCGGCCCATGCGAAACGGTTTCCCCCCCCGCCTCCCCTTGCACGGGCGAGAGACCGCGACGCGTGTCCGACGATCCGCTCGTGGCCATTCAGTAAATCTTGCCGTAAATTTTGAATACAGAATAGCATCGCGCGCGGCCGGCGCCGCTCGTTGAACCTATTCGACGCCGTGCTAGACTGACGGGCGAGTCGATCGGGCACGAACCGCAGCGCGAACGGCCGCGAACCGATCAAAAGTCTGTGTTCGCGCCGTTCGGCGGCGCCGCCGACAACAATCGGAAACGTGTTCGTCCCATCACGGCCCAGTTTTTGCAGACCTTAGGTCGGCATCGCCGCGGAGCGCGCCATGGATATCCGGGAGATCGATCGGCACCGACGCCGGCACATGGACGACGAGGCCGCTCGTCTTCGCGGCGGGACGATCGTCGCTTCGGCCGCGTGCGCCCGCCTCGGAGATGCGCGATGACCGCCGCCGGACAGCCGGCCCTCCTCGCCCCGCCGGCCGACGCGTCCGCGCGGCGCCCGGCTTCGGAGCGGTTCGGCCTCGCCTACCGGATCGGCCTGCCGATCGCGCTGTGGGTGCTGTTCGCCAACGGCGCCACCCATTACCGCGACCGCCACATCGTGCCGGCGGCGGGCCTGCGCGAGGCGGTCGAGGCCGAGGTCGCGAGCCGGCTGTGCCCGGGGCTGCGCCTCGACGAGGCGAGCTTCCGGATCCACGCGCAGGCGCACGGGATCAACCATTCCGACCTCTACCAGAAGCGCTCCGCCTGGCTGCGCAAGGACGCCGACGCCCTGGAACGCGAGCTGCGCGCCGACCCGGACACCGGCTGCCGGCACATGCTCGACCTCTACGGCGGCGACGGCACCGCGCCGCACCTGCTGACGCACGGCTGACCCGGCGTCGCGCGCGGCGACGGGATCGTACGCCGCCAGCGCCCCGACGAGCCCCGCCCGACCGTGCCGCCGGCGCCAGCCGACCGCCGCGCAGCGCACCCCCGTGCTCGACGAACCCGCCGGGTTCAGGCCGCTTGGACCTGCGGCGCGTCCTCGGCACCGTGCAGGATGCAGCGTCCCTTGCCCGCGGTCTTGGCGGCGTAGAGGGTCTGGTCGGCGCGCCGCATCAGATCGGCGAGACCGAGCGGGGGTCCCGACGCGGCGGGCCGTTGCCGGGCGACGCCGACGCTGACGCCGATCCCCGCGAACGCGCCTCCGCCGACCTGATAGGGCGCGGTGATCGCCGCGATGATCCGGCCGCCGAGCCGGCGCGCCGCCGCGTCGTCGAGCCCTTCGGCGAGCACGAGGAACTCGTCGCCGCCGAGGCGGCAGGCGGTCGCGTCCGGCCCGATCGCCAGCGCGAGGCGCCGTCCGACCTCGCGCAGCACCGCGTCGCCGGCCGCGTGCCCGAGGCGGTCGTTGACCTGCTTGAACCCGTCGAGGTCGAGGTAGAGCAGCGTCCGGTCCCCGGCCCCGGCCCCGGCCGGGCGCGCGTCGAACGCCTCCTCCAGGCCGCGGCGGTTGAGCAGCTCGGTCAGCGGATCGGTGATCGACCGGCGGTGGCTTTCGCGTTCGCCGAGGATCGCCTGGACGGCCGCCGCCCGGTGATGGCGCAGGATGCTGCGGTTCATCAGGACGAAGGCGACCGTCTGGATCGCGATCAGCGGCAGGAATTGCGGATGCGTCGTCGCGAAGGTGGTCTTGTAGCTGAGGTCGATGAACAGCACCTGCGCCATCGCGTAGCGCGGGGCCGCGAAGTTCCGGCCGACGATCCCGCCGATCGCCGCGAGACCGGAGGCGAGCACGACCATCGACATCGCCATGTCGCCCGAGGGGACGACGCAGGCGATGGTCGCGCCCTGCAGGCCGGCCCAGAGCAGGCCCGTCGCGAAGACCGGGCCGGACGGCGCCTCCACCCGCCGCAGCAGCACGAGGCGCAGCATCAGCAGGAGCAGGTCGAGGAACGCGATGGCGGCGAAGAGCCACCGGTCCAACCACAGGTAGGCGACCCCCGCCACGGCGATGGAGTTGACGGCGCCGACCACGAGGGGCGTCGTCGAGGTGAAGAAGCCGGCGCGCATGCGCGCCTGCACCGCCTCCGGCAGGTCGGGCCCGATCTCGGCGAGCCACCGCAGGACGCGGCCGTGAGGCGCAGGGTACATCGTCAAGGTCGGTCCCGGGTGCCGCGAAGATCGGGCACTGCAACCGTAAGACGTTCCGATGAAGACTCCGTCTTGGAAGTGGGTCGCTTTTGTATCGATCCTGCCATCCCGTAAGATCAGGCGCTCGGCGATAGGCTCGCAACCTTCGATACGGCCGAACAACTGACGATTTCGGGCGCGGTCGGGTGCCACACGCGCTGGGTGCGACACCCGGGAAGCGACGGGCGTCCGGGCGTCGGTCGCCGCGGTTTCGGGTCGCCCTTCCGCCGCGTGCGCCGTGCGATCTCCCCGATCGAGCGCCGGCGCGGAGGGCGCGTCGTGGTTCAGAAGCGGTACCGCAGCCCGACGCTGCCGGTGTGATCGTCGCCGCCCGCGCGGGCGACGCTGGTCGAGCCGGTGACCACCCCGCTGAGCCCGTTGCCGAAATCGAGGTCGAGGCCGCCGGCGATCCGTCCGTAGACGTCGTCGCCGCGGCGCCCGGTCTCGGTGCGGATCAGCAGGCTCGGCGCATAGGTCTGGAACGAGGTCACCGTGCGCACGCCATCGAGGACATCGTGCTGGGCGGTGAGGTTGAGGAAGGGCGAGACGATGCCGCCGAGGAGCGGCGCCACGGTGCGGATCTGGAGGCCGCCGCCGACGGACAACCCGTCGAGATCCTGGCGCCGGACGCCGATCGTGAGCAGCGGGTCGCCGGTCTCGCGATAGGCGCTCACGCCGGCCCGCGCATAGGTGACCTCGCCGACCGGGCCGGCCCTGAAGGTCTCGAAATCGAACAGGTAGCCGGTGCGCGCGGCGACCGTCACCGTGTCGCCCCCCGGCGCGGCCGCGAGCCGGTCGTTGAGCACGCCCGGCCGGTCGAGGGCGAAGCCGTTGCCGCCGTACGTCACGGCCACGTCCGCGAACACCTCCGGGGTGGCGTACGAGGCGAAGACGGCGCCCTGGAAGCTGTCGAGGTCGATCCGGCCGTTGCTCGCGCCGCGGAGGTCGACCCGGGCGTTGAGGTAGTTGAACGCCGCGCCGAGAACGAGGTTGGGCGTCGCCTGGTACAGCAGCCCCGCGGTGACGCCGCCGAAATCGGCATCGTAGGTGTTGCCCAGGCTGCCCGCACCGGCCCGGTTCTGCGCCGTGCGGTCGAGCCCGGCATAGGTGCCGAGCGCGAACACGGAGACCGGGCTGCCGGGCTGGACCGGGATCAGGCCGGGGGCCGGGCGCCGGCCCGGCAGGTCGGCGGCGAAGGCGGCGGGCACCGACAGGGCCATGTTCCGGCGGCGCTCGGCCCCGAGGAAGTCGATCAGCGTCGACGAGAAGGCGAGGCCGGCGGCCTGCCCGAGCTCGCCCTGCGGCCCGATCGTCAGCGGCGCGTTGAGCTGGTTCGCCACGAAGGCGGCGAGGTAGCCGTTGGCGCGCGCGGTGAGATGGATGCCGTCGACCGAGATGTACTGGTTCTCGACGGCTGGGTTGGTGTACCCGATCACGGCGCAGGCCGGGTTGAATGCGCAACTGCCGGTCGCCGCCTGCGGGATGAATCCGTAGGCCGTCGGGTCCGCGCGCAGCCGGTTCAGGAGCCCGTCCGCATCAAAGTAGTGCACGTTGATGCCGCGATCGGAATACGCCTGGAGGTATCCGGGGAGCTGCGCGTTGAAGGAACGCGCCAGGTCGGCGTTGGCGGCGCGGAAGGTCTGCTGGCTGAAGACCAGCAGCTCGCGCGCCCCGAGGCCGACGAGGCGGTCCAGGTTCGCGACGTTGTTGTTCAGGATCGTGGTCACGCCGGCGGCGCGGGCCGCGGCGGTGACGGCCGGGATGGCGGTGATGTCGTTGTAGCCGATCCAGAGCGTGACGAGGTCGCGCGATCCGAACCGGCCGGTGCGGGCGGCGAACTGGTCGATCTGGTCCGGCACGCCCCAGGGAAAGAGGGGCGAGAACTGGGCGTTCGGCTCGAGGTGGACGGCCTGCGACCCGCCGATCGCGTAGTCGTTGCCGGGCACGTAGGGCGCGCCGATGCGGGCCGGGATCTGCTCGAAGTAACCGGGCGCGTTCGACAAGCGCCCGCCCTCGTAGAGCTTCATGCCGAACCGCGCGTCGAACGTTCCAGAGGGGCTGTAGCCGGTCTCCCGCGGGATGCGGCCGTTGTCGGTCAGGCTGTCGCCGAAGGCGTAGGCGCCGGAGTAATACCCGGACTGCGCGTGGCCCAGGCCGGGCGACGACAGCACCATTCCCGACGCGAGCAGCGCCGTCCGCAGGACGCGAGCCATTTCATTCCCCCCATTCGGATGACGGCACGGATTTCCTGCGAACCGCATCCGGAGAAAGAATGTCACGCCCATTTCCCGGTCAAAACCCCTTCCCGGGCATCGAACGGTCAGCACATCAACAGTGTTGCGTCAAAACAACAAATACAACACGGATTTTCTACTTCTAATGATCATATAGCAACCTTCGATCACTATACCGCGCGGTATTCCGGGATCGATCGACGGAACGCCGGTCGCGCGAAGGCTCGCGGATGCGCGCAGGACGAACCGCGCGACATCGGGGGGCACGGGATCGGCGATGCGCGTCGCCCGGAACCGGCCCTGCGACCCATCCAGGCGCACCGGCGCCTAGATCACGCTCCAGGTGGTGCCGTCCTTGCCGTCCTTGACCGCCACACCCATCGCGGCGAGGGCGTCGCGGGCGCGGTCCGAGGCGGCCCAGTCCTTGGCGGCGCGGGCGGCGGCGCGATCGGCGATCAGCGCCTCGATCGCCGCCACGTCGAGGCCCGAGGCCGCGACCGTGGCCGCGTCCCGCTCGGAGCGGGTCTGCCCGAGGAACCCGAGCAGGTTCGCCCCGGCGCGGAGGCGCGCGGGATCGTCGAGGCGGTGGATCTCGGCGAGCGCCGCGGCGGTGTTGAGGTCGTCGAGCAGTGGGTCCAGCACCGCCTCCGGCGCCTCGGCGGCGGGCCTTGCGTCGCCGACGGCGCCGTACCAGCGGTCGAGCATCCGCCGCGCCTCCTCGAGGCCGCGCAGGGTCCAGTCGATCGGCTGGCGGTAGTGCGACTTGAGCATGGCGAGGCGCACCACCTCGCCCGGCCAGTCGTTCAGCACCGCGCGCAGCGTGACGAAGTTGCCGGCCGACTTCGACATCTTCTCCCCCTCCACCTGGAGGAAGCCGTTGTGCAGCCAGGTGTTGGCCATCACCGGCGTGCCGAAGCAGCAGCGGGACTGCGCCACCTCGTTCTCGTGGTGGGGGAAGATCAGGTCGATGCCGCCGGCATGGATGTCGAAGGTCTGCCCGAGATGCCGCGCCGACATCGCCGAGCACTCGATGTGCCAGCCCGGGCGCCCGGGCGCGGCGATGCCCGACGGCGACGGCCAGGACGGCTCGCCGGGCTTCGAGGGCTTCCACAGCACGAAATCGAGGGGCGAGCGCTTGTAGGGCGCGACCTCGACCCGCGCCCCGGCCTCCATCTCGTCGAGCGGGCGCTTCGAGAGCGCGCCGTAATCGGGCATCGCGGGCACGTCGAACAGCACGTGGCCGGCGGCGACGTAGGCGTGGCCGGACGCGACCAGCGCCTCGATCATCGCGACCATCTCGGCGATGTGGTCGGTGGCGCGCGGCTCGATCATCCGCGGGCGCTCGCCGGGCACGTTCACGTCCTCCGGCATCAGCACGCCGAGGTCGCGCAGGTCCGCGTGGAAGGCGGCGAGCGTCCCGTCGGTGAGCGCGCGGATGGTGATGCCGCGCTCGGCGGCGCGGGCGTTGATCTTGTCGTCCACGTCGGTGACGTTGCGGGCGTAGGTGACGTGGGCCGCGCCGTAGACCCGGCGCAGCAGCCGAAACAGCAGGTCGAAGACGATGATCGGGCGCGCGTTGCCGATATGGGCCGCGTCGTAGACCGTCGGGCCGCAGGCATACATCCGGACATGGCTCGGATCGATCGGCGCGAAGGCCTCCTTGGCTCCGGTCAGCGTGTTGTAGAGCCGCAACATCGGCGCCATGAAACGTCCCTCGTCCTTCGCGGCCGCGATCCCGGCGGCGCTGCCCTCGCCGGGCGCCGGACCCGCGAAAACTCTCGTTTGGCGTCAGTGCCCTGGGCGCCGCGCGCCGCCCCCGCGGACGGGGCTCCGCGCGACCCGGCCCGCCGCAATGCCGCCGGCTTCGCGCCGAGCCGTGTTGCGGATCGGCGACGGTCCGGAGGCCCGGATCGGGCTACCCGAAATCCGTCAAGAATTCGAGACCGGCGCGGCGGCGCGCCGGCTCGGGCGGCGCGATCGGGTCCGGGCACGGAAATCCGATCGGCGCCGGAAAGCCTTTGTTTACCCCGCCGTCGGATTTTGACCGTCGAATTCCCGCCCGCGACTTCAACCCGCACGCCAGACCCTGAACCGGGGCATCCCCTGAACAAGGACGTATCCATGCGACGCTCGGCTGCCGGATTCGGTGCACTCGCTGCCGCTGCCCTCCTCGTCACGATCGCCCACGGCGCGATGGCCGCCGGCGACGGCGAGACCCCGGCCGGCAAGGGCGCGCCCCATGTCGAGAAGACCTTCCTGATCCCGTCGAGCGACGGCTACGGCGTCGGCGAGTGCCTGACCAGCCCCGGCAGCGAGTGCGGTCAGGTCGTCGCCAACGCCTGGTGCGAGGCGCAGGGCTACGCCACCGCCAACGCCTACGGGATCGCGGCCGCCGAGGAATACACCGGCGCCGTCGACCTTCCCGTCACCAAGCCGGCCGACCGCCCGATCCGCATCACCTGCCAGGATTGAGGGGGTCCCCGAAGCGTGCCCCCTCCCCCGCAGAGGGGGGAGGGACGCGTGCGCGTCACCCCTTCAGGAACGCGCCGCATTTCAGCGGCGGCTCGGTGCCCCAGGGCATCAGCGGCACGCTCGAGGTCGAGTTCTTGGGCGAACCCTGGATCACCTTGTCGGAATAGACCATGTAGATCAGCGTGTTGCGCTTGGCGTCGCAGCCTCGCACGATCTGCATCGACTTGAAGATCAGCGAGCGGCGCTCGCTGAACACCACCTCGCCCTGGCCGAACTTGCCGGTGAACTGCACCGGCCCGACCTGGCGGCAGGCGAGCGAGATGTCGGAGACGTCCTCGGCCAGCCCGAGCGTGCCCTTGATGCCGCCCTTCTCCGGCTGGGTGTACCAGCACGCGACGCCGCTCACGAGCGGGTCGTCGACGCCGTAGACCACGAGCTTGTCGTTGGGCGTGAGCGGGCGCCAGACCGTCGACTTGTCGAAGATCCGGTCGGGTTCCTGCGCCGCGGCGGCGCCGGTGAGGCCCGCCAGCGCGGACAGGAACAGCACGGCCCGCGCGCCGCGTGTGAGACCCCGAAGCAACATCGTCCGCCATTCCCCCGCTTGTGTCACCGCGGGCATGTAGGAGGGGTGTCGCCGATGCGCGAGGGCGTTTAAAAAAGTTAAGCCCGCCGGTGCTTCGCTCGCCGGCGCCACTCTCCACGACGCGGCGGACCGCACAGCTCCCCTTCCGCCCTGCGCCGAACCCCCGATCGTTCGCCATGCCGTCGATGCGCCACACCTTTCGCCCGCTCCGCCGCCCGCTCGCGATCCTCGCGCTGTGGCTCGGCGCGGTCGCGGCCGGGCAGGCCCAGGCGCCGTCCCCCGAGCCGAGCCAGTCCCCGCTTCCGACCCAGGCAAGCGTTCCGAGCCAGAGCCACCTGCCGAGCGCGGCCTGCCTGCGCTACCGGTCCGAGCTGGCGAGCCTCGGCAACGGCGCCAGCATGGTGCGCGCGCTCCAGAGCGAGATCGGCCGGCTCGAGGCCTATCACCGCTCCCTGAGCTGCGAGGGCGGCACCTTCCTGTTCTTCGACACGCGGCCCCCGCAATGCGGCGCGGTCGAGCAGCGCATCCGCGCGCTCAACGCCACCTACGGCGGCGCGGCGATCGACGACAGCGGTGCCCGCCGCCGCCAGCTGCAGGGCCTGATCGCCGCCTCCTGCGCCGATACGGCGCGCGTCGACCCCGCCACCGGCGAAGCCTATGCCCGCGGCGGCGCGCAGGTGATCTGCGTGCGCACCTGCGACGGCGCCTACTTCCCGATGCGCAACCTGCCCGAGGGCCGCAACGGCGCCGACGAGATGTGCCAGGCGCTCTGCCCCGGCACCGAGGCCGTGGCCTACTCGATGCCCTACGGCGACGAGGCGCTGAAGTCGGCCGCGACGGTGAAGGGCGGCAAGGCCTACGTCTCGCTCGCCAACGCGTTCAAGTTCCGCAAGACCTTCGTGCCGAACTGCTCGTGCAAGCCCGCCAACAGGACTTGGGCGCAGTCGCTGGTGAAGGCCGAGAGCATGCTGGTGCGGCACAAGGGCGACATCTTCGTCACGCCGATGCAGGCGGAGGCGCTGTCGCGCCCGGCCCCGAAGGTCCGCCTCACCCTGGTCGGCCGCGCCGACAAGACCGCCGCGGTGCTGGCCGCCGACGCCGCCGAGCGCTCGGGCCTGCCCGTCGAGATGGCGCCGAAGCCCGCGCCGGACCTCTCGACCGAGCCGTCGACGACCGGCACCGCCGAGCGCACGGTGCGCATCATCGCCCTCGATCGGCTCGTGCCGGCGAAGGCGCCCGCCCCCTGAGCGGCGGCGCCCGAACGCGGGAAACCGGAACCGGAATTTCGGAACCATCCGGCGCCTGAGGGGTTCGGTTCGGCCTTTTACACGATCCTCGAGGCCGACCGAATGCGGACACTCCGCCTGCTCCTCCTGACCGGCACGATGCTGCCCGGGCTCGTCCTCGCCGCACCGGCCTTCGCCCGGCAGGACGGCGCCTCCGGCACGATCCTCCTGGCGCAGGGCGGCCCCGACGAGCGCGGGCCGCGCGGCGGCGAAGGTCCCGGCGGGCGGGGTGGCGAGGGACCCGGCGGGCGCGGCGGAGAAGGCCGCGGCGGCGGGCGCGAAGGCCCGGCCGGCGGTCCGCCCGGCGGACGCGAGCGGCCGGAGCCGCGCCCCGAGCGGGCGCCGCCGCAGGAGCGTCCGCAGCCGCGTCCCGAGCGCGCCCCGCCGGCCGAGCGTCCGGCCCCGCAGGAGCGCGCCGCCCCGCCGGCGGCCCGCGAGCGCCCGGAGCCGCGCGAGGACCGTGCGCCGGCGCCCCGTCCCCAGGAACGGCCGCAGCCGGCCGAGCGCCCGGCGCCGCCCGCCGCCCGCGAGCGCCCCGAGCCGCGCGAGGATCGTGCGCCCGCCGCCCGTCCGCAGGAACGCCCGCAGCCGGCCGAGCGCCCTGCGCCGCCCCCAGCTCCCCCGGCCGCCCGCGAGCGCGACCCCGAGCGCGCCGCCCCGCCCGCGCGCCGCGACGCGCCGGACGCGGTCACCCGGCCCCCGGCTGCCGAGGCTCCGCCTGCGCGGACGCCGCCGCAGGCGCCCCCGCCCGCGCGGACCGGTGCCGAGCCGAACCGGCCCCCGACGCCGCCCGGCGCGCCGACGCCGCCGAATGCCGGCGAGCGCCCCGCGCCGAACGCGGCGCCCGGCATTCCCGGCCGGCCGGTGCAGCCGCCCGGCGCACGCCCGGGCGAAGGCGGCCCGCAGGATCGCGCCACCCCGCCCGGCACGCCGCCCGCGACGGTGCCGGGCGCGCCGCCGGCGCAGCCCGGGGCGGTGGCGCCGAACGCGCGCCCCGGCGTTCCGGGCCGTCCGGTCCAGCGTCCCGATGCCGTCGAGCCCCCCGGCGCCGCCGGCGGGCCGGGCCGCCCCGGCGGCCCGAATGGCAATCCCAATGCCGCCCCGCCCAATGCCGCCCCGCCCAATGCCGCCCCGAACGCCGGCCCCGGCGTGCCCGGACGGCCGGTCCCGCCGCAGGGCGCCGGCCCGTTCGGCCCGGGCCAGGGCAATCCCGGCCAGCCGGGGCTGCGCGGTTCCGACACGCAGCCGGGCGCCCAGCCCGGGCAGCCGGGCTACGATCCGCGCGGCGTGCCGACGGGCCGCGTCGGCGACCGCGACCGCGACGGCTTCAACCGTCCCGGCCGTCCCGGCTACATCCCCGGCGGCTTCAGCACCGACGACGAGGACGTGCGCGACTACGACCGCGTGCGTCGCGACCGCCGCGAGTTCAACGAGGACGGGCGGACCTACATTCGCGAGCCCGGCCGGATCATCGTGCGCGATCAGAACAACTACTTCATCCGCCACGACGAGAACGAGCGCTTCCGCGACATCGGCGGCGGCGGCTACCGCAGCGAGCGGCGCGGGCCGGACACCTACACCTATCTCGACCGTCCCGGCGGCGAGCAGATCGTAACGGTGGTGGACGACGACGGCCGGATGCTGCGCCGCTACCGCCGCTTCCGCGACGGCCGCGAGGTCGTGCTGATCGACAACAGCTACGGCGACGCCCCGCGCCCGATCTACGAGGACGTGGTCGACCTGCCGCCGCCCGACATCCGCATCCCGCGCGAGCGCTACGTGGTGGATTACGGCGCGGCCGACGAGCGCGCGGTCTACGAGGCCCTGTCGGCCCCGCCGGTGGTGGCGGTCGACCGGCGCTACACGCTGGACCAGGTCCGCTACAGCCCGCAGCTGCGTGCCCGGATGCGCAGCGTCGACATCGACACGATCACCTTCGACACCGCCTCGTTCACGGTCACGCCCGACCAGGCCGCCCGGCTCTCGACGATCGCGGCGGCGATCAACCAGGCGATCCGCGCCAACCCGCAGGAGGTGTTCCTGATCGAGGGCTACACCGACGCGGTCGGCGCCGACGTCGACAACCTGTCGCTGTCGGATCGGCGGGCGCAGTCGGTCGCGACGGTGCTGACCCAGAACTTCCAGGTGCCGCCCGAGAACCTGACCACGCAGGGCTACGGCGAGCAGTACCTGAAGGTGAACACGCAGAACGCCTCGCGCGAGAACCGCCGGGTCACGGTCCGCCGCATCACCCCGCTGCTGCAGCAGAGCGGGGCGCCCCCGGCGGCTCCCCCGCCGCGATAGGATGGGTGTGATGCCGGCCCCCGCCTCGGGCCGGCATCCGTCGACAGGCCGGATGAGAACCGGCAGGTGAGGTTGCCCTTTACCGCGTGGTCCTGCGCCCGCGCGCCGGTCTGGCCGGTATAGGCCGCGCCGAAGGTCACGCCGGACGCCAGGCGCAGGTCGAGGCCGACCTCCGCCACCACCGCGTCCCGATCGATCGGGACGCCCGCCGAGAGGAAGCTCGGGCCCGCACCGAAGGCGAGCAGCGCTTTCGGCACCACGTCGCCGTACGCCCGGCGGTAGCCGAGGAGCGCGTGCGCCGAGAGCGGCAGGCCGAGGCCGAGGTCGAACGCCGTCTGCCCGCGCAGGCCCGCCGTCAGGGCGGCGAAATCGTAGTCGCGGGCGGACCCGGTCAGGGCGGCGACGCCGCCGGTCTCCGCGAAGCGGTCGCGGTGGATGCCGACATAGGCGCCACCGACGAAGGGCTCGACGTAGGTCGGGGCCGATCGCACCGGCACGCCCAGTTCCGCGTCCACCGGCACGGCCGGCGCGGGCGCTCCGGCGAGGAACCGGTAGCCGATCTCGCCGAAGCCCTGCATCGTGCTGCCGCCGTAGCGGCCGGACGGCGTGTCGGACACGCCCGGAACGACGACCGTGCGGCGGGTGTGCAGGGATTCGTCGGCGTAGACCGCGCCGAGCCGCACCGAGACCGGGCCGAGCTCGTAGCCGCCGTAGACGCCGCCGAAGCCGCCGGTGACGCCGGCCGATTCGCGGCGGCCGGCGGTGTCGAGGGCGCTCTCGGCGTAGCCGCCGACGAGCCCGAGCCTGAAGCCGCTCGGCAGGCGCAGGTCGAGGCCGGCGGCGAAGCCCGCCAGCGTCCGGTCGAGGCCGAAGGCGTTGCCGCCGCGGGCGCCACCGAAGGCGCCGAAGCCCTGGCCCCAGACGCCGACCACGGTCGGGTCGAGGATCCGCATCGGCACGGAGGCGACCGGCGGCCGGCTTTCCGGCAGGTCGGCGGAATAGCGCGCCGGCAGGTCGCCGAAGCTCGGCCCGTCCGCCGAACCGGGGGTGACGCCCCAGCGCAGCCGGTCGAGGATCGCCTCGCGGACGAAGAACGCGGTTTGGTAGGACCCGGACACCGCCGAGGCGTGGACGTCGCCGGCAAGCGCCCGGAACGCTCCCTGCGCCTCCGGCGTCGTCAGCCCGACGGTCGCGGCGTAGGCGCCGGCGCCCGGCCCGCCCGCCTGGATCGCGTCGGCGACCGCCGCCGCGTTGCGGGTCGTGGCGATGGCGGAGAACGCCACGTCGTTGCGGGTCAGGTTCAGATCGACCGCGGTCGGCTCGTAGCGGAGCGTCGGCGTCAGGAAGGCGAAGTTCGACGTCGCGCCGGAAAACCGCCCCGACACGCCCCCGGCCGCATCGAGGATCGCGTAGCGGGTGCGCGGGCCGTAGCTGCCGGCTTGGGCCAGCACCTGCACCGTTCCGCCCGCGAGCGTGGCGGTGCCGGCCACCGCAAGGCGGTCGGACCGGCCGGCGGCGTCGGCCTCGACCTGATAGGCCGAGCCCGCCGCGAAGGCGGCGCTGCCCGCGACCGTCAGGGTGCCGATCGAATGGCCCGGCGCCACCGTACCGCCCGGCAGGACGGCGAGCCCCCCCACCGTGCCCGAGCCGCCGAGCCGGCCGCCCGCGACGGTGACCGTCGAGACGAGCGAGCCGTCCACGGTCAGGGTGCCGCCGTTGACGAGGGTCGGGCCGGCATAGGTGTCGGTGCCGCCCAGCCGCAGGGCGCCGCTGCCGTTCTTGATCAGGCCGCCGGGGCCGGAGATGTCGTTGTTCCAGCTGTCGCTCGCGCCGTAGCCGCCCTGCGACGCGTCCATGGTCACGGAGACGGTGCTGGCGAAGGTCCCGTAGCCGTCGTTGGCGGCGTAGAGGTTGATCCGTCCCCAGCCGCCGTAGGTGTTCCCGTCGAGAAGCGGATACCCCGAGGGCAGGCCGGTGCTCGCCAGCACGTCCGTCCGCTGGGCGTCGGTCAGGTAGGGGAAGCGGGTGAGGAGCAGGACCTGCGCCTGGACCGGGACCTCCGCGGCGGTCATCGCGGCCTGCGGGCCCGTCGGCTGGAAGCCGTAGGTCATCCGCGCGCGGTAGTTCGCCCTGTTCTGCGCGGCGTCGCCGAAGGGGTCGGCGGCGCTCGACGCAGCCGCCACGCAGGCGCCGACGCTCGCGGCCCCGCAGGAGGCCGCGAGGTAGGATTGGGTCTGCCGGTAGGCTTCGTAGACCGCGTAGGCCGCGGCGTTGGCGGGGTTGGTCCAATCGAGCCGGTTGCCGCTCGCGTCGTAGAGCGCGGCGTAGATGTTCGTGGCGGCGATCGCGGTGGCCTCCATGCGGCCGCCCATCACGTCGAGGGGCGAGTGCATGCCGGCGAGGATGCGGTCGTTGCCGAGGTCGGCGGCGCGGGCGAGCAGTTCCTGGAACTGCTGCGGCACCAGGAAGCCGACGCCGAGCGCCTGGAGCGTGCCGGAATTGGTATGGCCGCTCGGAAAGGCGCCGTCCGCGTAGGGGTTGGTGCCGTTGATGACCGGCTGGAGCAGGGCGGGCACGCTGACGGAGGTCGAGACGCGGTAGGGCCGCGGCGCGGTGCCGACGCCCGGCAGGTAGTCGCCGACGCCGAAGGTGGCCGGGGTGAAGGTGCCCGCCGCATCGAAGCTGCCGACGTTCGGCGCGGTGAGCGGCCTTCCGCCGTTGGCGTCGATCATCGCCCGGGTCACGGTGAAGCCGCGGACCCAGGCCGCCGTGGTGCCGTAGACAGCTGGGACGGGGAAGCTCGACAGGTAGGCCGGGACGACGAGGCTCGCGGTGTCGGACGCCCTCAGCGCGGTCCGGTTCGTGATCGCGTTGTAGTTGCCGTAGCGGGGGTCCAGCGGGTCGACGGCCGGCGTCGCGCCCTGGTAGCGCTCGAAGATCCGCTTGGCCGGCTCGGTCGAGCCGTTCGCCCGGACCACGTTGTTGATGAAGCTCACCGCCGCGGCGAGCGGCGTCGCCGTTCCGTTGCCGAAGGTGGTCGTCCCGGCGCTGGCACCGGTGCCCAGGCCGATGTCGGCCGCGTATTCGGACAGCGTCGGCGCGGCGTAGATGGTGGGCGTCAGACGCGTGGGCGTCGTCCCGCCGAATGAGGCGCCGGCGCCCGTGAGATACAGGCCGGTCAGCGGCCCGAGGCCGTTGAGCACGCTGTAGGGCTGCGCGGTCCGGTCGTCGCGCACCGCCGCAAGCGTCTGGTCGGCGGTGCGCGCCTGCGTCATCGATACGACGGTCTGGTAGTTCTGCGTCAGCACCGCGGGGTCGCCCGTCAGGAGCCGCCCGTAGCTGTCGAACAGGCGGTTGAGGACGGTGCCCGGGCTCACGGACGTGCTGTTGGGAAAGCCCGGCGCCGGCCCTGCCGGAAGCGCCTGCGCGTCCGCACGGGCCGGCAGGAGGACGGTCGCGCCGAGGAGGGCGGCCTTGAGCGGAACGCGCATGGAGGGTCCATTCAAGCGGCGGGGGTCGAAACGGATGACCGGGCGATCGCGCGCCCTGGGCCGCCGGCCCAGTAGAACGCGCGTTCCAGTTGTATCGATGACGTATTCTGCACCCGAGCCGTCAGGTTTCGCCGGGTGATGCCGATGCGGGTGCCGGTGCGACGCCCGTTTCGTCGCTCTGTGCTTGCGGTCACGCTTATCCAGCGGCCGTGTACGTCTTGTGACGGCCCTTCCGTCCGAACGCGAATACCCGGCCTCCGGGTTCGCCGCGGGCGATCGTCTTAGCCGATACGCTGGTCGCGCGGCCGGTGCCGGTGCCGCCGCGGCGGGCTCCGGGATCCGTGCGTCGGCCGGGCGGCCGTGGAAAGCGTCGGAATCGAACCGCCCTGCGCCTCCGGCTGTTGACGCCGGCCCGGGAGGCGGCCCAACACCGACGCCGCCACCGGAGCCGGAACCAGGAACGCATGAGCGACGGCGTCGAGCTGATCCGATCGGGCACGCCGGTCTTCCGCCGCACGGCGCTGGCGCTGGCGGCGGCCGGGTTCTCCACCTTCGCGGTGCTCTACGGCGTGCAGCCGCTGCTGCCGGTCTATGCCGACGATTTCGGCGTGTCGCCGGCCGAGAGCAGCCTCGCCCTGTCGCTGCCCTGCGGGGTGCTGGCGGTGGCGCTGCTCTTCGTCAGCCCGATCTCCGAGGTGCTCGGCCGCAAGCCGGTGATGCTGGCCTCGCTCTTCGCCTCCGCCCTCCTCACGATCGTCGCCGCGCTGGTGCCGAGCTGGCACGGGTTCCTGGTGCTGCGCGCGCTGACCGGCCTCGCCGCGAGCGGGTTGCCGGCGGTGGCGATGGCCTATCTCGGCGAGGAGATGGACGGGCGCTCGATCGGCCTGTCGATGGGCCTGCTCGTCGGCGGCAACGCGGTCGGCGGGATGTGCGGGCGGCTGATCGCCGGCATCATCGCCGACCACGCCTCGTGGCGGCTCGGGATCGGCACCATCGGCGTTCTGGCGCTGGTCGCGGCCTTCGCGTTCTGGTGGGCGCTGCCGCCATCGCGCAGCTTCGTCGCCCACCCGATGCGCTGGCGCGAGGTGCCCGGCACCTTCGGCCAGCACTTCCGCGATCCCGGCCTGCCGTGGCTGTTCGCGGAAGCCTTCCTGCTGATGGGCGGCTTCGTATGCGTCTACAACTACATCGGCTTCCGCCTGCTCGACCCGCCGTTCTCGCTGAGCCAGACCGCGATCGGCGCGATCTTCGTCGTCTACCTGTTCGGCACGATGAGCTCGACGCTCACCGGCGAGGTCGCGAGCCGGCTCGGGCGGCGCAAGGTGCTGTGGCTGGCGATCACCGTGGCGATCGCCGGCACCCTGATGACCCTGTCGCAGAGCCTGTGGCTCGTCGTGCTCGGCATCGTCGTCGTCACCATCGGCTTCTTCGGCGCCCATTCGGTGGCGAGCAGCTGGATCGGCCGCCGCGCCCTGCGCGATCGCGCCCAAGCCTCGGCGGTGTACCTGTCGCTGTACTACCTCGGCTCGTCGGTGCTCGGCACGATGGGCGGCTGGTTCTTCGCCCATTCCGGCTGGACCGGCGTGGTGGCGTTCGTCGGCCTGCTCTACGGGCTGGCGCTCGCCGTCGCGCTCCGGCTCTCGCGCCTCGCGCCGCTGGTGCCGGCGCCCTGAGGAAGGATCCCATGAGCGCCCCCACGCGCCGCCACGAGACCCACGTCGCCGACCGGTTCGGCGCGCAGGCCGCGTCCTACGTCGCGAGCGCGGTCCACGCCGCCGGCGCCGACCTCGACCGCATCGCCGAGCGCATGCGAACGGTGCGCCCGGCCCGCGCCCTCGATCTCGGCTGCGGCGGCGGCCACGTCGCCTTCGCGATGGCGCCGCATGCCGGCACGGTCACCGCGCTCGACCTCTCGCCCGACATGCTCGCCGCGGTGGCGACGGAAGCGGGCCGACGCGGCTTGCCCAACATCGCGACCGAGGCCGGCTCGGCCGCGGCGCTGCCGTTTCCCGACGCGGCCTTCGACGCGGTCGCGACCCGCTTCAGCGCGCATCACTGGCGCGACGTGCGGGCCGGCCTCGCCGAAGCGCGGCGCGTGGCCAAGCCCGGCGCGCCGGCGCTCGTCGCCGACATCGTCGCCCCGGACGACGCCCTCCTCGACACCCATCTCCAGGCGGTCGAGCTGCTGCGCGATCCCTCGCACGTGCGCGACTATTCGGTGCCCGAGTGGCTGGCGATGCTCGCCGAGGCGGGATTCACCGTCGACAGGATCACCCATGGCCGCCTGCGCATGGACTTCGCCACCTGGATCGCCCGGATGCGCACGCCCGAGCCGCTGGTCACCGCGATCCGCGCCCTCCAGGCCACCGCCCCCGACGAGGTCGCCCACCATTTCGGCCACGCGCCGGACGGGAGCTTCTGGCTCGACACGGTGCTGATCGAGGCGGTGGCGGCCTAGGTGCGTCGCAGGCGCCGGGATGGGCCAACCCGTCATTCCGGGGCGACACAGGCGAGCCCGGAATCCAGAACTGACGCGCGCTCGAACCGCGGCACCAGTTGCGGCTCTGGTTTCCGGGCTCCGCTTCGCAGCCCTGGAATGACGGCGCCCGATGTCATGACCATCGCGGTGCCCGACCAGCGCGCCCCTCCCTCCCCTCTTTTGCGGGGAAGGGAGAAGCGGCCGCGCCTCACCCCCAAAGGTCCCGCTCCGGCGGATGGATCGTGCTGCCCTCGAACAGCAGGCCCGGCGTGCGGTCGCGGGCGAGGAGCAGCGGGCCGTCGAGGTCGATCGTGTCGGCGTGGTGGGCGAGCAGCATCGCCGGGGCCATGGCGAGCGAGGTGCCGACCATGCAGCCGATCATCAGCGAGAGGCCGCGGGCGCGGGCCTCATGGGCGAGCATGATCGCCTCGGTGAGGCCGCCGGTCTTGTCGAGCTTGATGTTGATCGCGTCGTAGCGGCCGGCCAGATGATCGAGCCCGGCGCGGTCGTGCAGGCTCTCGTCAGCGCAGATCGGGATCGGGCGCTCGATCCGGCTCAGAAGCCCGTCGTCGTCGGCCGGCAGCGGCTGCTCGATCAGCGTCACGCCGGCGGCGAGGCAGGCCGCGAGGTTGGCCTCGAGCGTCTCCGGCCCCCACGCCTCGTTGGCGTCGACGATGAGCCGGCTGTCGGGCGCGCCGCGGCGCACCGCGGCGATGCGCGCGGGGTCGCCCGCGCCGCCGAGCTTCACCTTGAGCAGCGGCCGGGCCGACGCGTCGCGCGCGGCCGCCTCCATGCTCTCGGGTGTGCCGAGGCTCAGGGTGTAGGCGGTGGTGGCCGGCGACGGCGCCGCGAGCCCGGCGATCTCCCAGGCCGGGCGGCCGGACGCCTTGGCCTCGAAATCGAACAGCGCGCAGTCGAGCGCGTTGCGCGCCGCACCGGGCTTCATCCGCTCCAGCAGCTCGGCGCGGCCGAGGCCGGCGGCGATCGCGTCGCCTTGCGCCTCGATCGCCGCGGCCACGCTCTCGACGCTCTCGCCGTAGCGCGGATAGGGCACGCACTCGCCCCAGCCGGCGACCGCCCGCTCGGCGTCGGCGATCCGCGCGGTGACGACCACGGCTTCCGTGCGGCTGCCGCGGCTGATCGTGAAGGCGCCGGCGATCGGGAAGCGCTCGACGGCGACCGCGAGCCGCCTCACGGCGCGGTCTCCGGGAACTCGGCGATCAGCCGGTCGACGAGGCCCTCGACGCCGAAGCGCACCGGGTCGGTGGCGGGCAGGCCGTATTCCGCGCCGAGCTTCTCGAGCAGCGCGCGGGCGGGATCCTCCTCAAGGGCCTGGGTGTTCACGGCGATGCCGGTGGGCCTGATGCCGGGGTTGGTCAGGCTGCCGAGCTGGATCGTCAGGTCGATCACCTGGCGGATCGAGGGCAGCGGGTGCTGGACACCGCGCATCGTCGTGCGGCTCGGCTCGTGGCAGACCACGAAGGCGTCCGCCTGAGCCCCGTGCAGCAGCCCGAGGCTGACGCCGGCAAACGACGGGTGGTAGAGCGAGCCCTGGCCCTCGATCAGGTCCCAGTGCTTCGGGTCGGCCGCCGGCGCGATCCACTCCACCGCGCCGGAGATGAAGTCGGCCACCACCGCGTCGATCGCGACGCCGCGGCCGGAGATGAACACCCCGGTCTGGCCGGTGGCGCGGAAATCCGCGTCCATGCCGCGCGCGCGCATCCCCTTCTCCAGCGCCAGCACCGTGTACTTCTTGCCGACCGAGCAATCGGTCCCGACCGCGAGCAGGCGGCGGCCCGGGCGCTTGGTGCCCTTGCCGGTGGCGAAGGTCTCGTCGGTGTGGCGCACGTCGTGCAGCGCCCGGCCGCGGCGCGCGGCCGCCTCGGCGATGGCCGGCACCGCGCCGAGGCGCGCGTGCAGGCCGCTCGCGATGTCGAACCCGGCCTCCAGCGCGGCGACGATCTCGGCGACCCAGTGCTCCGGCAGAACGCCGCCGGCATTGGCGACGCCGATCACCATCGTGCGGCAGCCCTTGGCCAGCGCCTCGTCGAGGGTCAGGTCGGGGATGCCGAGGTCGGCCGCGCAGCCCGGCAGGCGGATCTGGCCGATGCACCAGTCCGGGCGCCAGTCGACGATGCCGTAGGCGGTCTTGGCGGCGAGCCGGTCCGGCACGTCGCCGAGGAACATCAGATAGGGCGTCTCGATCTGCATCGGCCGTCATCCCTTGTCGCGCGCCGTGTCGCGCGCGTCGTCGCGGTCTCGTCCCTATCGCGGGATCGCGTCCGCGGGGCAATGCACGATCACGGCCAGACCGCGCTTCGCCGACGCTTCGCCCTTGCGGCCCGCCCGGTTGTGCGGTGTGGTCCCCGCCGAAACCGATGAAGGGCCATGTGGCATGATCAGGATGTACGGCAACTGGCGCTCGGCCGCCGCCTTCCGGGTGCGGATCGCGCTGAAGCTGAAGGGGATCGCCTACGAGGAGACCTTCATCGACCTCGATGCCGGCGACCAGCACGCGCCGGAATTCCGCGCGATCAACCCGCAGGGCGCGGTGCCCGCCCTGTTCGACGGCGACGGGCCGCCGCTGACCCAGTCGCTCGCGATCCTCGACTACCTGGAGGAGACCAAGGGCGGCGTGAAGCTGCTGCCGGCCGATCCGCGCGAGCGGGCGCGCGCCCGCTCGCTGGCGCAGCTCGTGGCCTGCGACACCCACCCGCTCTACGTGCCGCGGGTGCGCACCTACCTGATGGAGGCCTACGATCTCCCCAAGGAGCGCATGATGGGCTTCGTCCGCCACGCCTTCGAGAGCGGCCTGAAGACGCTGGAGACCCGGCTCTCCACGGAGCCCGGCACCGGCCGGTTCAGCCAGGGCGACGCGGTGAGCCACGCCGATCTCTGCCTCGTCAGCCTGTGGGTCGGCACGGGCATCTTCGGGGTGGAGACCGCGCCCTACCCCACCGTGGCGCGCATCGCCGAGGCGTGCCTGGCGCTGCCGGCCTTCGCCGAGGCGCATCCCAAGCGCCAGCCCGGCGCGCCGGCCGCGTGAGGCCGCCGCTCGCGGCCGATGCTTGAGCGATAGGCTTGAGGCATGGCCAAAAAATTTTGACGGCGCCCGCCGGATTACGGCCATCCCGGTATGGTCTAGAACCGTTCCGAGATGGCCCCGCCCGGAACGGCGGCACGGGTGGTGCCTGTGCACGGGGGCACCACCGGCGATGAGGCGGCGACGGCCGCACCGAGGAGCAACGAGACAGGCATGGTACCGGGCGAGAACGAACAGGGCCTGCACCGCATCGTCGTGGTCGGCGGCGGCGCGGCGGGCCTTCAGCTGGCGACCAAGCTCGGGGACAAGCTCGGGCGCGGCAAGGACGTCCACGTCACCCTGGTCGACCGGGCGCGCACCCACATCTGGAAGCCGCTGCTGCACGAGGTCGCCGCCGGCAGCCTCGACGTCGGCCACCACGCGGTCGACTACCTGCACCACGCCCACCAGCACCATTTCCGCTACCGCATCGGCGAGATGACCGGGCTCGACCGGACGGCGCGCACGATCCAGCTCGCCGCCAGCCACGATGCGGAAGGCCGCGAGATCACGCCGGTGCGCTCGGTCGGCTACGACACCCTGGTGATGGCGGTGGGCTCCACCACCAACGATTTCGGCACGCCCGGGGTGAAGGAGCACGCCATCGCGCTCGACACTCAGGACCAGGCGGTGCGCTTCCACCAGCGGCTGGTGAACGCGATGCTGCGCGCCCACACCCAGGTCGGCCCGGTGCGGCCGGGGCAGCTCCACGTCACGGTGATCGGCGCCGGCGCGACCGGCACCGAGCTCGCGGCCGAGCTGCACCGGACCGTCCGCGACGTGGTCTCCACCGGCATGGACCGGATCGATCCGGCCAAGGACCTGAAGATCACCCTGGTCGAGGCGGCCGACCGCATCCTGCCGGCGGTGCCGCCGCGGCTCTCGTCCGAGGTGATGGCGCTGCTCGCCAAGATCGGCGTCGAGGTCCGCGTCCAGGCGCGGGTCACGGAGGTGCGCGCCGACGGCGTGGCGCTGGCCGACGGCGCGTTCATCCCGTCCGAGCTCGTGGTCTGGGCGGCCGGCGTGAAGGCGCCGCCGTTCCTGCAGGGCCTCGGCGGCCTGGAGACCACCCGCACCAACCAGCTCGTGGTGACGCCGACGCTGCAGACCACCCACGATCCCGACATCTTCGCGGTGGGCGACTGCGCCTACCTCGTCGAGGCCGGCTCCGACCGGCCGGTGCCGCCCCGCGCCCAGGCGGCGCACCAGCAGGCGACCTACCTGATCAAGCAGATCCCCGCCCGCATCGCCGGGCGGCCGCTGAAGCCGTTCAAGTACCGCGACTTCGGCTCGCTCGTCTCGCTCGGCGAATACTCGACGGTCGGCAGCCTGATGGGGTTCATCCGCGGCAAGAACATGTTCATCGCCGGGCTGTTCGCGCGGATGATGTACCGCTCGCTGTACAAGATGCACGAGCAGGCCCTGCACGGCACAGTGAAGACCGCCCTCGACGCTGCCGCCCGCGCGCTCACCCGCCGCACCGAGGCGCGGGTGAAGCTGCACTGATCGCGATCATCGCCGGTCGGCGTGCAGGGCGGCCCGCTCCTCGCGGATACCGTATCCCCACCCCCGGGTGTGGTCTGGCGGAGACCCGCCTCAACCCCGTCATCCCGGGGCTGCGCAGCGGAGCCCGGGATCCAGAGCCGCCGAGATGGCAGGCTCTAGCGCCGTCGGCGGCTCTGGATTCCGGGTTCGCCTTCGGCGCCCTGGAAAGACGGGGTGGGCGATCCGGGCCGCTCAGGAAACGTGTGAAACCCTCGGCCCTTGCGGAGGGAATAGAAAAGAGGCGTCGCGAGCGCCTCCATTGCGCTGGCAGGCATTCGGTGGTTCCGTGCCGGCGGCGCGCGGCAGACGCGCCGCCAGGGAGTGTTCGACAGCCATGATCCTCGTAAGCGTGATGTATCCGGCCGGTCCCCGGTTCGACATGGACTACTATCTCGGCCACCACATGCCGCTGGTGCGCGAGCGCTGGTCGCCCCTGGGCCTGCACGAGGCCAAGATCGTGCGCGGCGTCGGCACGCCGGACGGCAAGACGGCCCCGTTCCAGGTGATGGCGCTTCTGACCTTCGAATCGGCCGACGCCTTCACGAAGGCCGCGGCCGAGCACGGTCCCGAGATCTTCGGCGACATCCCCAAGTTCACCGACGCCCAGGCCGCGGTGCAGATCAACGAATTGCCCGAGGCGACCGCGTGATCGACATCGTCCAGGCGGTCCAGGCCGCCGACCCCGGCCTCGGCTCCCGCGTGATCGTGCTGCGCCCGGATTCGCGGGCGCTCGCTACCGCCGAGGCGCTGGTGCCCGAGGCCGAGGCCTGGATCGCCGAGAACGCGCCCGGCGCCCGCCTCGTGCGCAAGACCATCCTGCTCGCCCCCTATCCCGGCGCCATGCCGGCCGAGCGCGAGGTCACCGTGATGGCGTTCGCGGAGGCGCAGCACCTCGCCGCCTTCGCCACCGCCTGGACGGCCGACCCGGAGCCCGAGGACGACGAGGCCGCGCCGGAGGCGTAGGGGCCCGTCGCCGGTCCCTCCCCCACCTGTGAGGGGGAGGGAAACGGGCGTCAGGCCGCCTTGAGCTTGTGGATCGTGCCCAGCACCTCGGCCCGCTGGATCTCGAGCCGGTGGATGAGCGGGCGCAGGTCGCCGTCGCCGTGGGCGGCGGCCTCGATCTCGCGGCACAGGCGCGACAGCCGGGTGAAGCCGAGCATGCCGGCGGCCGAGACCAGCGCGTGCGCATCGTGGGCGACCTGGACCCGGTCGTCCTCGTCGGTGCGGAAGCGGTCGCGCAGCTCGCTGCCCATCAGGTCGAGCAGCGTCGCCACGCGCTCCGGCCCGAAGCCGTCCTTGACCACGCAGGCCGTCGCCAACATCATCAAGCGGTAGTCCACCGCCGCTGGGCTCGATGCCTCGACGTTCGGGGCGCATTCGCTGCTGGCGGGCTACATCACCTCGGTGGCCGAGCGCGGTGCGGACCTCGCCCGGATCATGGTCAGTCAGGGCACCGCGATCCGCGCACAGTCGTCGGCTACATCCGCCGGGCGAACGCGTTCAAGGGGCACTGGGGGAATGGGTTCCTCTAGACTCCCCCGTGGGAGAATGAATAGAAGCACGCCATCATATTACAATCTTTTCCTGAGCATTAGCGTTATGGCGCATGGCGTATGAATTGATCATTTGATCAAGCTGAACATATTTACTTAGGTTTCATTATAGGCCTCTAGTTTCAGAACGTGTAGGTGGAGAGGCTGTGATGACTACGATGAAATGCCAGGGATGCCGCGACGGGAAGCCACTGCCTTTCGAGTTTACGATGGCGTTCCATCCCATCCTTGATCTCCGGCAGAATACCGTCTGGGGCTATGAAGCTTTGGTTCGGGGAACTGAGGGGCAGGGGGCGGGGCAGATCCTCGGCATGGTGGACGAGAGTAACCGGTACAAGTTCGATCAAGCCTGCCGCGTCAAGGCTATCGAACTTGCCGCCTCCTTGTTCCCTGATCAGGAAACGCGGCTGTCAATCAACTTTATGCCGAACGCCGTGTATGAGCCTGCAGCCTGCATTCGTGCGACCCTCGACGCCGCCCATCGCGTCGGCTTCGCTCGCCGTCAGATCATGTTCGAGTTCACAGAGAACGAGCGCATGACGGACGTTGCCCACGTCCAGCGGATCATCACCGAGTATCGTAAGCACGGCTTTACTACAGCGCTCGACGACTTCGGTGCTGGGTATGCCGGCCTCAATTTATTGGCAAGCTTTCAACCCGACTTCATCAAGCTCGATATGGAGTTAATTCGGGGCATCGAGATCTCCCTCGCACGTCAGAGCATCGTCGCGGGCGTGGTTGCGATGGCACGTCAGCTAGACGTGGCAGTGATTGCTGAAGGTATTGAGACGGAGGCCGAACTAACAAGCCTTTATTCGACTGGCATCCGGCTGTTCCAGGGATACCTCTTCGCTAAGCCGGCCGTAGCCAGCCTTCCGCACGTCTGGCTACCCGATGCCTTGCTGTCAGACGATACCCAACAATCTCACGCCGCCTGAGCGTTCAACGTATCCTGACACGCTACGCAGTCACAGGTGACCACAAACGCCCAGCCCGTAATGCCTGGGAGACTGCCATGTGCCATGCAATTGCTCGCTGCAGCCGACCGGAGGTATGGCAGGGCAAACGACAAGACGGATCACGCCCTCGGGGATGCCAGATGCGATTAACGTGCCTTTCGCCGACTGCACATCGTCGCGGCTCCCGTACAACGCGCTGATACCGAAACTCATGGCTTTGCCTTCGATAAAGAGGCGCTTGCGTCTTCATGAAGTGAAGAGCCATTCTCGGCCTCGATCTCCGCTCGTGCGGCTGCGATTAAGTCAGCACGTTGATCGTCGCTCAGAAGAAAAGCTTCGCTGAGCGGAGGCTCATTTGCAGCGCCGGGGGCACCCCACATTCGATCTCCCAAACCGTTGTTTTGGAAGTTGCGCTTGGCGCGCGCGAGCACCGCGATTTCGGCCACATCCGCAGTCGTCGTCTTGGCCGATTTCATGGGTTGGCCCTGCGTACGGCTGGCTGCGGATAGGCTGGATTGCCGCCAGGGACACCACTGCTGTTCGCAGATGACGTGACATCCAATCTGCCGCTTTCGGACCCGGTAATCTGCTTACGAGACGCGGCTTGGCTCTGGCTGGCGTAATCGGCAGGAGAATTCGCTCCCTGCCAAATCATCAGCCCAGCCAAGGAAGTGAGCATCAATCCGACGCTTACGATCAAGACATAGAGGGCTGGCCTGCCACGGTTGCCCTGACGACTGTCCTGACCAGAGGTATATTCTGACACTCGTAAACCTCGCTCGCCCAAATATGATGGACGTAGAAACAGAACAAGCATCGTGACCGAGAGGTCCAGACGTGCGACCTTATGGGTGCAATAAACAAATCATAAGGGATCGAAAAATATGATTTGTCTGGCGGACTTCTAACCAATTGACGAGATTGTCGCAAATGGGCGGTACAAAGCTACAAATCTTCACCGTGACATTTATGGGACGAACGCTCGGCCCGCTTGGTATGAATGTCTCATAGCTTAGGATGCTAGATCCTATCTAATTGATTATTTAGATCAGCAGCTTGCCCAGCTGGCGGCATGCAAAACCCGCCGCGGCGAGCCGGGCGGGCTGAAGGGTTACGGCAGACTGATAGTGGCGAAGATGCTACCTTCCGCCACCGCTACCGGTCGAGCCTAGGCGTGAAGGCTGCCCCTCGTTGCCGGAAGCCGCCGAGTCGCCCGAAATTCCATCCTCGGCACGCCCAGTTGGTGAGTAAGTAGCAGCACCCTCTTCGCCGGTCGAACCTGGTTGGCGGGTCACGACACTAGGCACGCCACGCGGGCCGACCCCACCCGTGTTTGCGGGTACATCATGATACTGAGCGAAGGCAGGCGTAGAGAGCACGGCCGCAACAGCAGCGGCGAGCAAAATTTTAATCACTGTAATTCCAGACGATGGAGATGCGGCAGGAAAATCCTGGAGCGTCTGACAACAGGCGCTGTAGGCGATCGATCCCGCGACAGTTCGGCCATCACGGTATGGTGTTTGACGAGGTTCGTCTGTGCTACTTCGCCTGTCCGGCCATTGGGCGAACTTTGCAGCACCGATCCTGTTTCAGTCACGCCTTTCGGTGCTGGCGCAGCCATCGCGTGGCCTCCTCCAGCGTGTCGAAGATCGGCGCTGAGATCCCGAAAAGTCGTCCGAAAGCCGCCTCCACGAACCAGCCGTTACCGACCTCGTACTCTGGGGTATCGAGACGCACCAGCACTGCAATCAGCAGGCCGTTGGCCAGGACGAGACGTCCTTCCCGATCCGGGCTACCCGTATCCACCATAATCGGTTGCAGCACGAGCAACGTCTCGACGTTGTCGCGCGCATCCATGACTAACTTTCCCGTAGCTGGTTCAGCCACGTCTCGCTCCGGCTTGCGCCCCAACGAGTGTTCTTGAGGTGGAGGTAGTTTGGGTTGAACCCACAAAACGACTTGAGCTCCTCGACATCATGGATCGTCAGAACCCGCCGTTTGATCGTGATCAGGCCGAGATCACGAAGCTCTCGAAGCGTACGGTGCACGTGAACGGCGGACAAGCCCATCGCATCCGCAAGCTCCACCTGCGTAAACGGAAAGGGGTAGCTGTCGTTTGTGACTTTTCCCACCGCATCGAGCCGAACCAACAGTTCGCAGAGGAGGTGAGCTATACGCTGCTCCGGGGCACGGCCACCAAGGTTAACCAGCCACTCGCGCAGCACCGCCTCATCGACAAGACCGCACCACCAGAAGGCCCGCGTGATCTGCGTATGGGCCTGGGTAATCTCCTCGATTGCCCGACGCGGAATGTCGACCACATGGCAAGTGGAGATCGTAGCACTGTTGTGGTCCATCTGATCGAGGATGAACACGTTTAGATCGCAGAAATCTCCTGGAACCAGCAGTGCCATGATCTGGCGCTTGCCGTTCGGAAGCACCTTGTAGCGGCAAGCGATGCCATCAAGGATCAGATGGACGTTCTCGGGCTCGTCGCCTTCTCGGACCAAATCGACCCGTGCACCGACCTGCCGGATACGTGGCGCCAGGCCATCCAAAGCCCGACGATCGTCATACGATAGGTCCTCGAAGCCTTCCAGCTTCCGGGTTAGCACCTGCTGC
Source organism: Methylobacterium sp. E-016 (assembly GCF_022829745.1). Classification (NCBI taxonomy): domain Bacteria; kingdom Pseudomonadati; phylum Pseudomonadota; class Alphaproteobacteria; order Hyphomicrobiales; family Methylobacteriaceae; genus Methylobacterium; species Methylobacterium sp. E-016. The sequence goes on along the minus strand of NZ_JAKSYF010000078.1, from coordinate 29,583 downwards.
ATCTCGCCTCGGTAGAATTTTACCGGAACGACTATATCCGAAATTCAACATTTCAAATTGTCATTTGATGAGGATTTCACTTAACGACCGCATTCTCCTGCAACCACGTAGTATTTACAACTTTACGGGCGCGTGCAGCTGGGGGATCGTGCCCTCGGCCTGTTCGGGAGAAGTCCGTGACACAGCTCCGGCAGTCCATGTGTCGCACCACCCACTCGGTCACCGTCAGTTCCGGGCCGGTGATGCAAAGAACCCCTATCGCGACGATGCCGAGGCCATCGGCGACCCATGCCTGTCAATCCGCTATGCCTTACAAACTTCTCCAGGAGCCTGATCCGGTCCGCATTTAACGATAGCCTCTGCTCTCCAGCTCCGGAATGGGCACCTTCAACGTGGCCCGGCCGGACGGTATCGAGAAGTGGTCCGGCCATGCCGTGGGCGTCCGCCTGGTCGTCGTGGACGGTGCGCAGTAGCAATTGCCCGAAGGCTAGCTGACTGCGAGCGGGTGTAGGGCGGTGTCCCGCAGTATGTCTTCGCGAGAGGGCAACCGACATGCGTCCGACGATGTGTCAGAGTTAGCGCGAAGGTGGCAGTTTAGTTTCCAGTAACAGTCACAGGCTCGTGGCAAGCCAGGCAGCGCTTGACGGCCATGGCGTATTTCCCGTGTGCGTCCGCAAGGCTGACCGCAAGCCACTGCCCGGCAACCTTCACTTCACATGGCGCGGGATCTGCTATCGTCATGGCTGACCGTCCCATGCCCCCCGAGCACTTACTAGTGCTGCTCGATCACATTCAAGTGGAAACTAGACCGGTCTATCGCACTGTCTAGGTAAAGCGGCACCTGGAGCCTTGTGCAGGTGCAGCGGATTGAAGCGCGGTTCGCATGAGGTCGGAGAGCTACCGTAGGGGGGACTGGCCGATCCATGCGCGGCCGTTCCAAAGCTCAAACGCGCGGCCCTCAGCGATCCAAGTCATAAGTGCAAGCGCGTCCCCATCGTTGGGGGCGTCGATAGTGACGATGCTCGATCGGTCATTATCGAGAGATAGGACGCCCCGGTAGGACGACCGCCACACTACGCCTTCACCTGCCCCCGGGCTTTCTCGATCACTGACCATGCTGGGCTCTTCGCTCAGGACAAGAGCAAAGGTAATTCGGCTCGGCGCTGAGTGGTTCGCGACGGCGCCGGCGAGGCCGCACCGTACCCCCCTGGGCGGTGCTGCTCTGCCGGCGCTCGACTATCAGCCGGTCGCTTAGGGCAACCTGGCAGGACATGGTTAAGAGATCGTTGCCTTGGCTGTAGTTACACAGCGGGATCGAGACTATGGCCGGCCTGATGCCTGGCGCCGCGGCGCTGAAGATCGTCGCTGACGATGAGACCGACAGCTGGAGAGCGCAACGAGCCTCAGGCAGTTTGGCGAGATGTCGGACGACTTGGCTGAGAGCTTACAGGGCGGTTGAGCCCCCCGCATTGGGGGAGCCTCATTGCCCAGCTCTTCCCGGGCGCCGCATAGATAGGTCCGCGACATGGGGGAATGCCTATGCTCGACAAGAACGAGCCAAAGGCCGACGGCACCCAAACCGCAGAGGTGAAAACTCCCACCCCGAAGATCGAGGGGAGCCACACGAGGGAAACGGTCGATCCGGCGGAGCGCCTGCAGGAAGATCCCGAAGAGCAGAACGATCTGGCTTAACCCCTACGACGGTTCGGCCCCGCCCTAATCCGCTCACGGGGCGGGGGAACCCCAGATCTCACTAGCGGAGTCAATACGCAGCTCGGCCCTGCCGTAGGATAGCTATGGCAGGGTAAGAGGCACGTCACCGGCACGAGTGCCAAGATGTGCCGGAACGGGCCCACTCAGCGGTGTCAGGCCGTCTCGGCAGCTTTCTTCCGGCCGTTGGCCTTCCCGAAGCGAGTCTTGGGTGCCTCGGAGATCGTTTCTACGGTATCAGCAGCCTTGGAAGCCACCTTGCGCCGCAACTGGCCGAGGCCAAGTGAACGCGCCAGCTCGGACCGCTTGGCAGAGTAAGCGGCCGATACGATGGGGTAGTCAGAGGGCAGGCCGTACTTCGCACGGTAACTATCCGGTGTGAGCCCGCGAAGCGTGAGGTGGCGCTTCATCGTCTTGTAGGTCTTGCCATCCTCGAAGCTGACCATACCGTCGGGGGTGATCGACTTGCGGATCTGGGCGGGGGTCGGCTTCTCAAGGGAGGGCTCGGCTGTTTCTTCCTTGCCCAGGCTGGACAACGCCGCGTGCACGGAGGCGATCACACCCGGCAGCTCACTCAACGACACTCGGTTGTTGGAGACGTAGGCGGCGACAAGGTCGGTCGTCATTTCGAACTCATCGCGCCCTGAAACGAGCATCGCACCATCAGTCATACTATTACCCTTGGAAAACCTATCGCTCTGCATAACGATTTGCCAAATCGAGCGTCAAGCTTTTGTTAGGGATACCGCATTAGGGGTTTCTTAGATTTTTCGGGGTTGGACGATGCGGGTTCTGCTAATCGAGGACGATGCGTCTGTAGCGCAGAGCATCGAGCTGATGCTCAAGACGGCCGGGTTCAATCCCTTCGTCACCGATCTCGGTGAGGAGGGGATCGATCTCGGCAAGCTCTACGATTACGACATTATCCTGCTCGACCTGAACCTGCCCGACATGTCTGGCTATGACGTGCTCAGGAAGCTCCGCGTCGCCAAGGTCAAGACGCCGATCCTGATCCTGTCGGGCATGGCCAGCATCGAGGACAAGGTGAAGGGCCTCGGCTTCGGTGCCGACGACTACCTCACCAAGCCGTTCCACAGACAAGAACAAGAGAGGTTCATGGGCAGGGCGCGGGAACGACATTTCGTGAACGCGCACTGCGCGCCTAGCACTGTCCTGTGTTTACTCATGCCGGAGGCTGCATCCTTCTCTGGCCTCTCATCAGCCTTCGATTGGCAGGACGTGAGCCTTTATCCCACACATACCCGTCAGGCTCAGGATGTGGGCTTTTATCCCACGTGATCTCGTAGTGCTGGCGCTCGATGACACGATCGAGTGGCCCTGGTGTCGGCGCATTCGGGCCCGAGGGATTGACCATGATCCGGTGTGCTCGTCCGGCGTAAGCTTAAGACTGCGCCGGAGCCAGCCCACGAACTGTAGCCTAAGCGTCGAAGCGCTGGACGGCCACGGAAGATCGATGAACTGTCTGAGAGATCACGGGGGCGAGTAGTGCCCTCGAAACAGGTCGCCCATGGCTCTGCGCCGGAAAAGCGTCCGCCAACGGCGGCGCTGATGCTCCGGCCGGTCATGGTTCACGTGGCAGCGCTGGCAGAAGGCCGCGAGGTTCGCGTCGGCGTTGTTGGCCGTGTCGTGATCCCGATGGGCAGTGGCCAGCACCACCCGGGTCGTGCGGATAGCGCCGAGATCCTCGATCGTCGGCAGAGCTCGGAGCGTCCGTCCCTGCCCGTCGCGCCAAGCGCCGACTGCGGCATCCCACCATCGTCCATCGCCGAGGCAGTAGACCGTCCGCCCATGCGGCCGGCCGCAGGTCTCACAGGCCCCACCCGCGCGTTGGAAGCGAACCGTCGCTGACAGCTGCGGCCAGTCGATTGGATAGAAGTAGCGATGCTCGCGCCGGATCGGCATCGACGTCAGCCCTTCCCGGCTACGGCAGCAGCCTGACTTCGGGCGCGGGCCTGAGGAAAGTAGCTGTAGAACGTATCCCGGCTGATCCCGAGGCGCTTGGCGATCGCCGCAATCGAGATGGTGCCGGTCTGGAGGAGGGCGCGGCCGACCTCGATGTCGGCCTCGGTCAGCTTCTTCGGGCGTCCGCCCTTCCGGCCGCGGGCCAGCGCCGCCTTAAGCCCTTCCATCGTGCGCTCGCGGTTGAGGTCGAGGAAGTACTCAGCCATGGCGCCGTGCATCTGCAAGGCGAAGCGCCCGTGGGCGGTATCGCTGTCGAACTGCTCGGTCAGCGACCGGAAGTGGATCTCCTTCAGTCGCAGGCTGTCGATGGTGCGCATCATCTCGACGAGCGACCGGCCGAGCCGATCGAGCTTCCACACCACAAGCACGTCGGTGGGTCGCAGGTAGGCGAGCGCCGCCTCGAACTCCGGACGCTTGGTCCCAGCCTTGCCGGACTTCTTCTCCTCGAACAGCTTCTCGCAACCGGCGCCTTTCAGCGCATCACGCTGCAGGTCGAGGTTCTGATCGAGGGTGGAGACGCGGGCATATCCGACGAGCATGTCGGGATAGTGGTCCAAGAGCGTTTTATCCGCAATAGAAAAGCGGTCATAGTTTTCCGACAGAAATAGAGTGGTTTGAGCTTGCCAACCAGCGGCTCATACTGCCCGTCGGGAAAACGGTCGGATTGCCGACACAGAAGGGTCTAGGACATATGTCTTGATTGAATCACGTTTTCCCCGCCTGATGGAGATCCGATGATTTACACGGTAGCCGCGGTTATCCCCGGCCTTTCGTAATTCTAACAACCCCTGGGGAACGTCTTTGTCAGCTCTACGATTGGACGATAGCGAGCTACGGCTTACAAAAAGGTGATCGCCCAACCAATATGACAATCGTCGAATTAATCCGTGCCTTTGGTCGGGATCTTCCTGTTGGTATCGTCATTACGGAGGCCGCTCTTGAGCCGCCTGGGCCGATCATCACCTACGTTAACCCAGCCTTTGGGAAGCTGGTCGGACGCGATCCAGACGAGATTGTTGGTCTGAGCCCACGCTTCATGCAAGGTCGAGAGACGCGCAGGGCGACGCTCGATATCTTCCACCATGCCTTGAAAATGGGAGAGCGCTTCCACGGCTACCTGACGAACTACAGAGGTGATGGAACACGATATCGCGCCGAGATTGATTGCCGTCCCATTCGCAATGTGCGCGGCGAGATTGAGGGCTTTATCTCATTCGAGCGTGAGGTGATCCGCCGAATTGGTCGCCCGATTGCAAACATCGCAGGGCGCTACGAGGACGCTTCGGCAAGTAACGATCAGTTAGGGAATGCCTTGCGGGCCTTGGGCATTTTTGTCGCATAAAACCAGTCTTATAGCTCTCCATTTCCCGCCATCTCAGCCTAATAGCTAAATCTGCGCCGCCAAAACTATCATATGACCATATTAATCATTGTGCATCATTTGATATTAATGTAAAATCAACTTGTTTGATGCTAAAAAAGCTTTCTTGTCAGTACTCTGTAAATTTATAGAAATTTGATCTATCTATAATTTGCAGAGAAATCTGTCTTCAGCCACCGCATACCAGGTGGTTTCAAGGCGTGATCAATTTATCGGTTTAGTTGGGAGTACCAACCGATGGTGTTGGCTGAAGAAAGCAACCGTCTAGACGCGCTTCACAGACTAGACCTCCTTGACACGTCACCGGGGGAGAACTTCGATCGTATCACACGAATGGCAAGCCAGATTTTCGACCTGCCAATCGCAGCTATCTCTCTCACCGATAGCGACAGACAATGGTTCAAGTCGCGGGTCGGCGTAGAACACAGCTCGATCCCACGTGAGAAGGCACCATGTGCTGAAGTGGCCGAGAGTCGTGACCTATTGGTGATCGAGGACTTTCTCACAGATCCCTGTTATCACGACAGCGTCTTGGCAAGAGCTGGAATACGCTTCTATGCTGGAGTTCCGCTCTTGACGCGCGACGGTTTCGGTCTTGGCGCCATGTGTGTGCTCGGAACATCCCCGCGACAGGCAGAGCCCTCTGAGCTAGCGGCCCTTCACGATCTCGCCGCTATGGTGATGTCGCAGATCGAGTTGCAGCATGCCTTCGGGCGCATTGATCCGATCAGTGAACTTCCGAACCGAACACAGTTTTTCGACGACCTTAGCGATCTGGCTCGTAACGATACAGCAAAAGCGCAGAATCTCGTGATTGTTGTTGATTTAATCTCCGTTGAGCAGATGAACCATGCTGTACGCGTTATGGGCTCGACCGTTATCGATGATCTTATCAAGGCATCAGCACGCAATTTTCGGTCCCTGATTGGGCCACAGCGAAAAGCATATCATATCGGAAGTACACAGCTAGCGGCATTAGCACCTGAAAATATGGACGAATTTGCCTACGTCAATCTTTTGAGCACGCAAACTTATAAGCTCCAAAAGCTAGGCGGGCCGGATATGATTGGCACCGTCGCGCTAGGGATCGCTCCCTTTATCTTGGGAGAGCTACCCCCGAGCGACATTTTGAGGATTGCCCAGGGAGCAGCTCAGGACGCTCGTGCGACAGGCAAGCTCTTTCAAATCCATTCAAACACTTCGGACAACGCCTTCCAACGAAGCTTCATGCTGTTGCGGGATTTCGAGGCAGCGTTGCAGAAGCCCTCAGAGTTTTCTCTCGCCTACCAGCCTCGCGTGGATCTCGCCTCCGGACGTTGTGTGGGCGCCGAAGCTTTGATGAGGTGGACGCATCCGACGCTCGGGTCGATCGCTCCAGGTGAGTTCATTCCTCTGATCGAGCGCATGGCCCTGGCAACACCAACAACAGCCTGGGTGCTGGAGACTGCTGTCTCACAGCTGGCGCAGTGGCGAGAGATGGGCTTGGAGCTGATCATCTCGGTCAACATCTCTTCTACCAACTTGCACGAAGCCGATTTTGCGGCCCGCGTCAGGCAGGTTCTGGCGCGCCATCGAGTACCACCCGAGTTCCTTGAGCTTGAGATCACCGAAACGGCAGTAATGAACGATGCAGAGCAAGCCCTGAGCCAGCTTAATGAGCTGGCTGCTGCCGGTATTCGTTTAGCGATCGACGACTTCGGCACCGGGTATAGTAGTTTGTCCTATCTACAGCGGCTGCCGGTCCATGTCGTAAAAATCGATCGCTCTTTTATGAGTGACATCGATACCGATCCACGCCAATTCTCACTGGTCACCATGATGATCTCGATGGCGAAGCATCTTGGCCATCGCGTTGTAGCCGAGGGCGTCGAGACGCAAGCTGTACTCAGCCAGCTCCAATCGACAGCCTGTGCCGAGGTGCAGGGCTACCTTTTTGCTCGCCCTCTACCGGTAAATGAAGTTGCAAGTTGGATGAAAGATTTTAACTCGTGAGACAATCATAGATTTGATTATACTTATTAGTTTATCCGGCTGTTCCGTCGGCGGCCGAGCCAACGCGGCTCCTGGGGCTTCTTGTGTGGTTCTTGGCCTGTTCGACAGATCGTTCAATTTCGGACAGTTGCCGCGCCTCAATCAGCCCGGACAGCGCTTCGGCCTAAGGGTCGGACAGGTCCCCTTCCCCAAACTGACGGAGTACATCCAACGCTCAACTTGGGTCGGATGTAGAACGTCCGCTTCCAGATCGGAGACCAAGGTCTGGTAGCCACCCTTCTCGGACCTTGCTGCATGCAGCTGTGCGAGTCGGGAAAACGGTCTGATACCCGACATGTCGTTGGGCCACGTGGGAGGGCTGGCTCATGCCAGATCTTGGTCCATCCGCTCCTCCAATGATCAGCGACGAAAGGTCATTCGCTGCCCCTCTCCACGATCACGTGCAACCAGCATTCGGCTGACATCGTGGCTCCTAACGCTGTCGCGAAGGCGTAGGGTGACTGGGTTACCGATGTGGTGGACAGAGCCGTAATGCTCCACCGATATGAGCCCGGTTGTTGCTCGCTCGGGAACACCGAGATCACATGGTCGCGTTTCGTAGCATTTGACATGCTCGCGTCATGCCACGCAGGTGCGCGCCAACTAAGGCCGAGTCACCCCCGCCGATTTCGAACTGCTCCTACCCAGCTTGCGCATCCATCCCTCCGCCCGAAGGTCACCGGCTCGATGTTGTCGTGAAAGGCATGCCTCGCTACACCGCTCCATGGATAAACTCGACGCCCTTCTGGACCGCCTCAAGTACCGCCAGCGCGACCTCATCATGGAAGCCGCTCAGTACGACACGATGCCCGCCGACAGCACGTTGAAGCAGATTGTGGAGCTTGAGAACGCCATCGCCGCGGTGGAGGCGGTAGCCGACGAAGAACGAGGTCGGCGGCGGTTGTAGAAATACACGTCGCCGAGCGGGTCTTGGGAGCAATTTTAGCCCCAGATGAGCGTGCGCGAGACGTCCCGCCCCTCATAACCAAAGCAGAACGCCGAGCATCATGATCTGTAGAGCGAACAAGGTGCCGATCATGATCTTGGCGGCGCGATCGTGATCGGCTTGGGCCCGCCGCTCAGCCTCGGTCTGCATCAGACCTACCCCTCGCGCGACCTGTGTAGGCGAGCATTAGGTGTCCAGCGGGGTCCCACACCATTGCAATACGCCGCCTGCTGGACCTGTGCGCTTCCACTTCATAAGCGGCGATTGTGACAGCCTCCATTTCGCTGTCAGCTTCGTAGATCAAAGCTTTCCCGCTGGGCGTACCTGCCGACCCAATCTGCTGTACCCTGACACTGTAAGCCATCGCGCCCTCTCCAGCAGTTGACGCCCGCGCCAGCCGATCGGGGAAATGCCGCCAGCGCGGGCGTTGCCGAAGTTGCCAAGGGGAAACTACGACGGCATAGCGTCGCATAGGTTGTCGCTTCTAAGATTATCAAAAGAGCAAATTAGATAGAGAGTCTCCATGATAAAATATAATTGTTGACGCATTCGGAGATAATATCATCAAATTATAAGGCACGCCTTTGAGGCATTGGCATCTTAGGACTGTCGTGGCGGCTTTGCTCAGGTCGTTTCGATCGCTCGCGGGTTGTGATCTGAGCCTACCCGCTGTGCGTCTCCTCCCGAACCAACCTCGCCCCGCGGCCAGTCTGGTGCGCGGGGCACTTTGACAGCGAAATCGAGGCCCCGCGGCGGGTAGGCGTAGGGGACGATGATGTCTGGCACTTCAGTGCTGGCAGAACGCGGACAGGTTCGCATCGGCGTTGTTGGCAGTGTCGTGGTCCTGATGGGCGGTAGCCAATACCACCCGCGTGGTCCGCAGCTCGCCTGTTAGGTCCGCGAGCGTCGGCGGCTAAGTGAGGCTCTTGCCCTTCCCGTCGCGCCAGGCGCGGATCTGAGCGTCCCACCAACGTCCGTCGCCGAGATGGTAGACGACACGCCCGTGCGGGCGACCGCAGGCCTCGCAGGCGCTGCCAGCGCGCCGGAACCGGACCATGGCCGATAGTTCGCGCCAGTCGATCGGGTAGAAGAAGCAGTGCTCGGTACGGATCGGCACTCGGTGGCTATCCAGGACGGGTGGGCTCCGGGTTCAACCATAGCGGTAAAAACCTGACGGATGGCACTCTTTCAGAGCGTTCGGGTTTGACGAGAAGCGTTCGCTCACCTCCCTGGCACCTTCAATCGTTTGAAGCACAGTGCTCGACGACCCACTTCGCGAGCCGATCGGCGGTGAGGGGAGCCTCAGGGTGATCGAGCTTCAGCGCCGCGAGGGGCATCTCAGGAAACTCGGCCTCGTCCAGGCTCTGCACCAAGCCCAGGCCACCGTGCGCGGTGATCGCGAGAATGCCTGCGGCCCCATCGGTGTTTGCTCCGCTGAGCACGATCCCAACGACACGCGCGCCGTAGGTTTCGGCGGCTGAGATGAACAAGGGATCGGCGGCAGGTCGCGTGAAATGCTCCTTGACCCGCTGATCCAGCCAGATCCCGCCGGCACGCAGCCGCATGTGATGGTCGGGCGGCGCGACGTAGATCCGGCCGGGCTCGATCACCTCGCCATGCCGGGCGAAGGCTACTGGAAGACTGCCGTGCCAAGCGAGGATGCTGGGGAGGATGCTCTGGTTCGCCCCGATGTGCTGGACGACGAACACGGAGGCGCGGCAGGTGGGCGGTAGAGCGGCTACGATCTGCACAAGCGGACCGAGGCCACCAGCGGAGGCGGCGATGACGATGATGACACGCATTCCTCTGCACCAATCACTGCAGCAGGTTCCAGTTCATCTGCGCCGGGCCGATCATCCGAGCAGGGTCGAGCGCGGACGGTCCAAACCGTCAAGCTTGAGTTGTTGATCCAACTCTATCGATCAAGAGATTTGCGATCTGCATGCGAAGGGCCTCGACCTCGGCATGCATCTCGCTTGCATCGACGGCGGCTTCAATCAGGAGTTCCCGAGCCTCGGCTAGCTCTGCACGCAATTCGGCATTTTCAGTCGCGAGCGCCAAAACCAGAGCCGTCGTGTCGTCGCTCATCCTTCAGAAACCTGTTTGATCCATCGTGGACGCCGCCGCATCCGCGTCTAGAAGGTCGCCCGATCTGCTGCAGCGGTCCTGCCTTCCCCCACGGCAGGGCCGCCTCCTACCTATGTTGGCTCGCACGTCCCCTCGTGCTCTCACGACACGACGTCGGCCCGACGTCGTGCGCACACGGGCTGACAGAGCAAGGCGCAACCCAATCCGATCAGCGGCTGACGCAAATTATTTTCGACCGCTGACCGTTCAAGCCATTTCGACTTTCATGCCGCGGCTAGATCGTAGGGGCTCCACCAACCGGAGCCGTACCGATGCCGCTCGCGACCACCACTGACACCGCCGCCGTCACGCCCGCGCCCCTGTCGAAGTACGAGATCCAGCGCAACGAGCGTCATGGTGCCTCGCAGGCAGCCTCCAACACCAAGCGCCGAGGCAGGAATGCCCCGCGGCGGGACGACATCGCTCGTATCGGGCTGTTCCTGCTGCTGATGCAGTACCGAAAATCGAAAGACGAAGCGCTGCAGGCCTACCTTCGGAAGACCGTGGTGGATCTCCACAGCGACGCAGGTTTTGAAGAAGCGCAGGCAGGTGTGACGTTCGACAAATTGGGCCCGAGTGTCGGCGCCGACCTGGATAGGTACCTTATACTGCGTTGGATCGAGCCGGCTATTCGCAATGTCTGGCGCAACTTGAACGCGTTCCCGGTTCTCCCGGACTAGTCAGCTGCTGATACGGAGTAACGTAGGGAGTAGGCAGGTTAGGGGTCAGCTGCTGATTGGGAAGGGCGTTACCATCCCGAGCCAATCAGGGCGGATAGGCATAGCCTAAATCAGGCAGGGGGGTCGGACAACTTGTGAGATCGGGAGAGGGCATCCCCCCTCCCGCATAGCGTTCTCTAGGCCTACTCCGCTGTGCCCCACTCGTCCTTGGCTTCCGCAGTGGTCCTGTTCAAGCGCACCTCACCGTTCTCGACAGCGTCGATCGAGTCGACGTGGATGAAGTGATGCACGCCCTCCGCGTCCGGGTCAGTGCGGGTTAGCTTGATGCGCTGCCCATCGAGATGATCGACCGTGCCGACGTGGCCGCCATCGGAACCGGAGACCGGCATGTGTTCCTGGATCTTCGTGATGTCGATCATGGCTGCATTCCTCAAACCGACCGCGAATGGTCGTCGACTCGCCGGCCAACGCATCCCTTCACGATCGGGTCCCTGAGATATTTCTCGGTCTGTGGAGGAACCGGATATCTCTGGAGAAGCCGACTTCGGCGCGAGGTTCTGCCGCACCGACGAAGCGTGTGGTGCGGCGTTGCCCGCGGCGAATGTGAAGGAGCTGGCATGGCCGACAAGGCAGACGTGACGACGTACATCCTGAAGCAGGCGCTGGCGGCCAAGGTCGGCGACCACGTCGAGATCGCGGTTGAGGCTGAGGACGGGACGCGGTTCAAGATCCGCTCGACGTCTGAGCAGCTCGACGCGCTCGTGGGCGACCTCGACGGCATCCTCGATGCCGACGACGCCGACGCCGAGGCAGCTGAGTAGCGATTTTAAGAAGCCCGCTTCCGCTCCCGTGGGAGCGGGCATCAGCGAATGTGCACCTCGCTCGTACGTGCGTCATCCATCATCGCAGCGGCCTGAAGCCTGCGATACGGTTCAGTAACCAGACCGCCACATAGCCATCACCATGCAGCGTTAGGCATCTCCGCTCCTGCGACGCATGGAGCACATGCATGGTACTCGCCGATCTCGACAAGCGAGCGGAACTGACCGTCTGGCCGTCCAACGGACCGGCTCGTACCGCCCAAGCGCGCGAGTTTTCGAGCCTACGCGAAGCTCTCGTAGCTGCAGCCGAAAGCATCCAGGCCGACGACGTACAGCCCTGGATCATCACCGAGGACGGCGACATCCTATCGCCACGCTGGATTAGGGCAAACGCCGATCCGCACCGGCTACAGTAGGATGGTAAAGGACAGGCCATAAGCCGGCGTCGGCAGTTCCTGTTCCCCGCAGCACCAACCTTCACGCAATCACCCGACCCGAGGCTTCACGGACGCGGTGCAGGGAACTGGCCCGCACCGGTCTGTCATCACGTGCTCTCTGTACCGAGCTACCTGTCGGCGTTCGCGACCACCGTCGGCGCGCAAGCGTGGAGAGGCCTGGCGTGTATCAGATCATCAGCCACTTCGCAGCATGAGGTCCGGTCGTTGCTCAGCTTCAGTTCGCCACGCATCGAGCTCGGCTTGCGCCTTGGCCAACTCCGCCTGCACCTCCTCAAGCCGAGCGTGCATCTCCCCGGCATCGACCGCGGTCTCGACCAGGAGTTCTTGCGCCTCAGCGAGCTGGGCTCGTAGCTCGGCGTTCTCTGTCGCGAGCGCCAGGATCAGGGTCGTAGGTTCACCGCTCATGGCCATCGCTAACACCAGCTTGGCCATTCGTCTTCGGCTTTTGATGGAACGAAGGCTGGCGCCGTCATAAACCCACCATCTGCTCGGGTAGATCTGTCGATGGTACCGGCCTCGTAGGAACCGAGGGGCAGGAACAGAGACTGTTGGGACGGGTTCGCCATTCAATGGAAACCTACGTCCTCGTCGTCGCCGGGTTCGGTGCCCTGGTCCTGCTGACGGCGTGGCTGCCGATGGTGCTGCGAGCGCTACCGCTCTCGCTGCCTATCTGCTGCGTCGGTGTCGGTGCTGCCTTGTCGGTCGTTCCGTCCCTCTCTGGGCTGGCGCCACATCCGGGTGAGCACCTCAAGCTGGTCGAGCACGCCACCGAGGCGGTAGTCGTCATTTCCCTGATGGGCGCCGGTCTCAAGATCGATCGACTAATCGGCTGGGAGCGCTGGGCAACGACATGGCGGCTCCTCGGCCTTGCGATGCCACTCACCATCATCACCCTGGCCGCGCTCGCCTTCGCGCTCCTCGGGCTTGGGATTGCATCCGCCTTGCTGCTCGCTGCATCGCTCGCTCCAACAGACCCGGTGCTTGCCTCCGACGTCCAAGTCGGACATCCCTCGGAAGGCAAGGAGGACGAGATGCGCTTCGCCCTCACGTCCGAAGCTGGCCTCAACGATGGCCTCGCCTTCCCCTTCGTCAACCTTGCCATCGCGTTGACCGGCGGCGGCGTCGCCGGACTGTCCCTCTCGCATTGGATTGCCATCGACGTCCTCTGGAAGGTCGCCGTCGGGGCGATCCTAGGGGCCCTTGTCGGTCGGGGTCTTGGCTGGCTGACCTTCCACCTGCCCAACGTCTCGAAGCTGTCGCGCACCGGCGACGGGTTCGTGGCGCTTGGCGTCACCTGCCTCGCCTACGGCATCGTCCAGGCCGTGGATGGATACGGTTTCGTCGGGGTGTTCGCTGCGGCCCTGGCGCTGCGCTCCTCCAGCCGTGGGCACGACTATCATCGCAAGATGCACGACTACGCCGAGGAACTCGAACGCCTCCTGATGATGGTCCTGCTCGTCGGGTTCGGTTTCGCGCTTACCGGCGGCGGCCTGCTCGCCGGGCTGACGTGGCCTGCTGCAGCATTCGTGGCGTTGGCCCTGCTCGTCGTTCGCCCGCTATCGGGGTGGATCGGCTTGGCCGGATCGGGCCTGCCTACCGACGAGAAGGCGGTGATCGCCTTCTTCGGCATCCGCGGGCTCGGGACGGTGTACTACCTTGCCTACGCCTTCGGTCATGCGCCGTTTGAGGCGCCTGACCTGCTCTGGGCCACGGTTGGCCTCGCCGTGCTGGTGTCCATCGTCATGCACGGGATCACCGTCACACCAATTCTCCGCTTCCTCGACCATCGCAGCGGACGCGACACCGAGAGTGGCCAGCTTGAGATCCCCCTGGAACCGCGGATCCTCTGATCGATAGGTCCTCACGCCTTCGTTCGAGCAAGGCGGGTGTCGAGCAGGTTCCGGAGTGCGGCATTGGTGGGCCGCTGTGTCTCGTCGACCAGCACGAACAAGGCTTCAGCGGTAACCACGGCATGCGGTGGCGGATTGCTGTGAGGCTGTCCCTGAGCATCGGCGTATCCGACCGGTGTCCCGTAGTTCGCTTCGAGCACGGTCGAGACCACGTCGGACCATGCCATCCCTTGCAGCGTGACGTCGAAGCGCAGGCACTCGTCGCCCTCGCTGGAGAACAGGCGTTCGACGATCCACTCCGTCCCCGGTGCAACGATGGCGCGGACGATCATCTCCGGGTAGCCGCGTAGCGGCCGGACAATGGCGGAGGCACCCGCTCGCTTCAGTCGATCACGGTTCAGATCGTCCACGCATTCGGCGACGATCCGCGCCGTAATCCCCCGCTCGCGCAGGCGATGAATGATATCGAAGGTACGACTGTCCGAAAGTCGGTCGCCTTCCTGCTCGGCCAGGATGACCAACACCTGTGCATGATCGACGCCCGCGGCCTCCAGCGCGGCAGGATCGTCGAAGCGTCCCTTGAGCTGGACGATGCGCGGGTCGTCTTCGAGGTCCGGCGGCAGACCGTCGGGGAAGGCCTCGGTCAGGATCAGCGAGGATACGTTGGCAAAATTGGCGTGCGAGCGATGCAGCTGGTTGAGGAGACGGCGTAGGTAGTCGCCGGGCTCGTCGGCGGGCGCATTCACGAAGACGATGTGGTCGCGCATATCCCACCTCCACTCGCCTCGGCGCTTGCGCTCGCGCCGCAGGATCCTGAACTCGAAGAAGGCCCCGCCTGCCTGGGTGAGCAGGAAGATGCCCGAAAGGTAGATCAGCACGATGGTGGAGGCACGTCCGGCCAAGGTTTTGGCAGACAGATCGCCGTAGCCGGTGGTGGTGATCGTCGTGAAGGTCAACCATACCGCCTCGCCGAGATTGAGCCCCTCGAAGGCTACCATCGCCGCAGCGTGCAGGCCGATGAGGATCAGCAAACCGACGAGTGCGAAGCGGATCCGGTTGCGCAGGTCCCGTACGACGCTGCGGCGGAACCGCAGAGGGCTGGTCCGAGATCGAAGCGGACGCGCCATCAGATTGGCTGCCTTCGATCTCGCACCAACAGTCCGATCTCAATCCGTTGTTCGCCAAATCGCCCGCCGCGAGTTGGCTTCGGACATCTCATGCTCGCACACGTCCTACTCGCATGCCCGGTGAGACTCTGACCGTAAGGTCATCCTCTATCATTCGGCAGCTTTTTTGCAGTCTCCAACCCTCTGAATTTACAGGGTAGGAAACAGGAGTATTCGTGCCGCTCACGGATTTACGCCCTCCCTCCTTAGAGGAAGGGGGTAGCGTTTCGGTACCCCCTTTGCGAGCGAGCCGTAGCCAAGCGGTCCATTCCCGCGACACGATGCAAACGATGTTGGTGTCGTTGCGGAAGCGGGCGAGGCGTCGTTCCTCAACGGTCACGAAGCCGAGCACCATAGCTTGTCGGATCGCGTTCCGGACGGTCGCACGGCTCACACCCGCTAGTGCGGCTAGGTGATCCAAGGCTAGACGGCAGTCCCTCCGCTTCACGACCTCCACCGTGATCACAGCCAGCACCGCCTGCTCCGCCAGGGTGAACTGAGCAGCGATAGCCGGTGGAAGCCTGCCAGAAGCCGCCCAGCGGCGACGACGGGCCATTGAAGCACTGGTGCGCGCGCGGGAACCAGTGCGGCTCCTGATGGCTCCCGCGCGGTTCTCAGCCTGTTCGGCAGATCGTTCAGCATCGGACAGTTGCCGCGCCTCGATCAGCCCGGACAGCACTTCGGCTTCGGCCTCGGACAGATGCCCTTCGCCGAACGCCTTCCACATTGCGGATGCGACAGCCGGCAGCGCGGCGCGCGGACCCTCCTCCACCTGTCGGCGGATCTCATAGGCATAGTTCATTGGTCACAGCCCTGCTCGGGCCGCGTCAAAGCAGAGGGCTCGGCGTGAGCCGTCCCCGGCAGAAGGCAAAACGCTATCGTTTCGGGAAGCAATCCCGATTGACTCCCGGTGGGAGCTATGATGTCTGGGGAGTTGGAAACGGTCTCCGCAGACCCATCGATTTCGACGGCCTCACCCTTGCCGGGGTGGGGCCGTTGGCGTTTTGTGCTTAGGTCTTTCTCGCGGCCTTGATCCCTTGTTCCAGCCGGCTCACGACTCGCCATAGGGCGAGCCATAGCCGGACATGGCATGTCGGCCGGCAGGCCCGGTTAAGTCAACGGTAGGAAAGGTGAGTGGTATGGCTGATGGAGCGCAACGTCCTCAGTCGCGCGTCGCTCTAGCCGTCTCTGTCGCCTTCGCCATTCTCGTCGCTGGCATCGGAACGATCGGATGGCGCTGGTACAGCTACGTGACTACCGGAGCCTCGCCCTACGACGAGGTTGGGATCGAGGTGAACCGACGCCTGCCCGGACCGCTACGAGCCTGGGGCTGCGACCAGATCAAGGAACGTTTCCCCCGTGCAGTATCGCCCTACGGATGCCAGACGGGTCAGATCTGAAGCTTGTTCGAGACTTCGCGATGCGGTTGTCACGAGCATCGGTAGAAATCAGCCTCAGCATGCTTAACGGGATCTACCGATGAGTAGGTTGGCCCCCAAGACGAAGTTTGCGAGGCGGTGCCGGCACTCATTGCGATGACAGGATGCGATCTTACTCTACGAGATATATCGAATAGACTCTCAGATCCGTTTATGTCGCATCGCACCGAAGAAACCTTCGATTTCGATTTCCAGCATTCGGGTGCTGAACGTCCGGATGATCGTGCCGTGAATGGCTCCGTCACGCATCTCGATCGTTGCGGTTTTGTGATTGTACGAGAACGTCATTTGTCGCTCGCCGAACGATGCCCAGAGCACGTTCACCGGAATGTCGCCGTCCTTGAGCTGCAGCATGAGCGAACCATGATTGGCCTGCCATGCAATCCCGCCGATTAAAGCGAGAGTAATCGTGATGACGCCCATCGTCCCTTCCTCAGCCCGATCCATGATGCCGTTCATGTAGGTGCGAAGCGTGTCGATGTCCGTAGCGGTGCTGACGATGATCGCCTCCCTTCAAAGGTTTAGATTACAAATTTCATCGGGGTTTGAGATGGACATCGGAAGTTGAAGGCTCTGAAGCAGCGCTGCTTTGTCATCTTTAGAGCAATCAATGCCTTAAAGCGAAGTGGGGAATTAAATAATCTTATTGCCGCATTACAGACCAATGCTGACGGGAGACCTGGGAAGCGACTCCATTGGTCCGTAGAGATTTAGTGTTCAGTCCCCGGGCGGTTCTGCCGAGGAATTTCACCGTTATTCTTGGTGAAGCTGGAGCGTTCTGGATCACCTTTGGACTCTGCAACCTTGCCTCGCATCACTGACGCGACTACGATAACTGTAGTCAAAGTCATCAGCGCTAAGCCGGCGATAAAATATTCGTTTCCTAGCATAAACCTATTCCTCAGATTTTGACAAAAGCACAATTCAACGTAAATATTCCATTAATTATATAAGAAAAATACTTGTCAATCAGCGAATAGTCTTTTCGTGTTGGCCGCCACGTACTCGCGGTATCGCGCAATAACGACTTCGGGGGAGCTGCCCATTATTAGCGCACCGGTGGCCTCTATGCTCGCCTGGATCTTCTCGACCACCATGGAGTGCATCTCAGCCCTAGCCTCACGGCCGCCCCAGGCTAGTCGGACAAGGCGAAGTTCAATGACCTTTTGGCATTCGAGAGCGAGCATCATCGATGAGAAAAAGGGATTGTACACAGCACACTCCTCACCACATGGGTCGGGTATCTGGGTAGAAGAAAATCTGCTTGGTCGAGCTGTTATGCTGACGCTTAATCTGGATCGTAACGCTTGATGAGGCACAATCTACGCCCGTTGACTCCACCGGGGGCAGGCGAGGGTCAACAGGCGCAGACGGCGGACGTTATCGGGAATGATCGTCAGCATCTGCACCTTAGAGATATTTGCACGCCAAATATCATCAATTCATTGTTTTCGGATAAATTTACTGTCGGGTTACAGTAAATACTAGCATCATACGAAACCATCCGATCGAGTCGGCTCTTCCAGAGAGGGGCGGTTAACGCGGCCGTGCCCGCGCGGAAGTTATGACATGCCTCGTATCGCTATCTCGACCTTGGCTGCCTGCTTCATGGGTATCCTCCTCGTTCCGACTGAGGCAGCCAAGAGGAAGATCCAGGTGCCCAATAAGTACGACGGGACTTGGAGCATCACGGCAGTTACGAAGGATGGGCCATGCTCAGCCAGTACGAGCTATCAGGTGCAGATCAAGGACAGCGATGCATCGGTCCCAGGTGACGAGATTGATGCCGGCGGCGGCGTCTCGCAGTTGGGAACTGTGCAGGCCACGATCATCAAGGGGTCCAACAGGGTGCCGATCGCTGGGATCCTCGACGCCAAGGGTAGCGGTAGCGGGACGTGGCACACCACCGGCGGCATCATTAGTTGTAGCGGAAGCTGGAGCGCCAAGCGTTCAGGATAGGCTACCCCAGCTCCGCTCAAACGGGGCTAGAAAGTAGATCAGTATGCCGCAGCCTTGTGGCCGCGGTCTGACGGTTGCAGTTCGGGTTTGTAGCGCTCGCTGGCAGAGCACTAAGCCTGTGCATTCGCTCGATGCGACCCGCCTAGGCTGATCCCTTTGGATGAGACCGAGCGGGTCCCGAACGACGCCGGAACGTAGGGTTTTGCGAGACAGATCGTGCAGCGCGTCTCCGATGAGGCCCGGTGCACGTTGCAGAGTGCGTCTCTCGCAGGTGGCAGCAATGCGGATGCCGAGTTCGTGGGTGTGGCTTCGTCCGTAGAGGTACACCGCGAGCCGGGCGCGGGTGGCTTCGGGGATACCTTCCAACAGGATGGGCAGCTTTTCAGCTTCGGCGCCCATGAGCTGCCTAAGCGCATTAAGCCCAACCGGACAGTCCGCGGCCGGATCATCGACGCTGATCGGGTACGCTCGGTTCACGACGGCACCTGCTAGCTGGACGCGAGCACGGTGGTAGCGGATGGTTGATAAAGAATGTCGTGCTTACAGCTGCCCTGTCCTTAACGGCACCAAGGAGCTGCTCCACACCAACGCATAGGCGCAGGCGGTATCGAGCCGGTCATGCTCGGATCTCCGTCTACCATCCGCCTCACCATCTGATTGGGCGGACGATTGGCCTGCACCAGCATGACAGCTGCGAAACCGCACAGGGTCAGCGACGTGATCCAGAGAAGGGCCCGTGCGGTCCGCTTAGTACGCTTCGACATGCCCGCGAAGGTGTCGGCCGGCGGTTAGCAGGCGCTTAATGGAACGCTGAAGGCGAGGCAGGCCCGTCCCCCGATCTGATCACGGGGCGACGGGTGCTTCGTCTATCTCACCAGCGAACCGGTCCTGAGCCCGGCTTGCCGGCAAGGTGCCTGCCTTCGGTTGACAGACTGTCACTCATCGTCAGCGGAGGGGTTCCAGTATGGGAAGCCACCGCATGAGGCGCGGTCAAGTGGGAAGTGGTTGCACTCGCGCGTCATCGCTTGGGCTAATCATATGAACAGATCGGCCAGGAGCGAGCGTGGCGACGGGGCAAACAGCAGGGAAGCCAAGCGAGCCGCCTAGAAGTCTTGCCGATGAGCACCAAGATCGATTTTAAGGGTCATACAGCGGCAAAAAATTGAGGCCAGCGGTATGGGCGTGCCTTTTTCGTTCGCGGATCACATAACAACTCACGAATGATGCGGAGCTACAAGGCCAAAGGTCGCTCCCGTGTTACTCGCGATAGCCTGATCTCTCCGCTTCCTGCCGCGCGGTACTAAGAACGCGCGCCCTCGCAGGCTGCTCAGTGATGGCGCTCCACAGTCGGATGAGGGTGAGCAGATCGCGGCCATCTTGGCTCAGATCGCTGACGCCGTCATTCGGGCAGTTCTGCCTTGGGACATCTTGAGGTAGGCGCCTGAAAAAGCGCGACCCTGGGGTGTCAGGTGGAGGACAATCTGTCATCGCGCGACCAAAGCGCACATTTGATTTAACTAAATCATCTTTTGCTAACTTTATTGAATAATGACGCCATAACCCGTTCAAATCACGTGGCGATATCATCCGATGGGTTAAGTGCCGTCCGCCCTTGGTGCATTTGCTCCATAAGGCTGCGCTGTCGTCATCGGCGGTGATCGTCGCCCAGCCGCAGGCTATGTCAGGGCACGGCCGATTACGGCGTGTCCAGCCTCGTGGATCGCATTGTGACGGCGGTCACTCACTAGCTGGTGTCGCCCTCTCGCGAAACCTGACGCCAGCGTCGTCCCCGCTCTCTGCCGTGAAGTCGCGACTGGAGAACGAAAAAGGCCCTGCGAGCCAGAGCTTACAGGACCATCAGATTGCCAAGTGCGACGCTAGGGACGCTTTCAGCAGTCGTTGCTGCCCTGCTTCACCACCTGACCCTCGGCCGGCTTCTTCTCACCGTCGGCGGCCTTGGTGCCGGCGCCGACGTTGTTCAGCGCGCCGACTGTTCCGGGAGACTCGGCTTTGGCGCCAGGGCTCTTGGGAGCAGCTGATGTACCATCGACCATCGAGCTTTTATCGCCCGAGGATGCTTTGCCTTCCATATTGGTGGTCGTTCCCACCGAGCACGGGGCGGCGTAGGATGCCCCGGCCGTAAGCATCAGAATGGCGGCAGCGCCTGAAAGGGTTGCAAACTTGGTCATGTTTCCTCCGGATCGTATTGCCAGAAGGAAATCGATCTGGGGGTGATCGTTCCAACCCTGTGCCACTAAGGCCCTTTCCGTCCCTGGAAGGGGCGAAGCAGCCAAGCCATGCTTTTCGCCTCATCCTGCACGACCGCGTCCGTTTCCGCCATCCGACCTGTCTCCGTGTCGATCTCATAGACGATCTGTGTCAGGAGAGGTGGGAGTGGAACGCCGTACTCATCGAGCAGCAAGGCGGCGTCGAGGAGCGCCCGGATGTGTTGGTCCAGGATTGGCCGGCTCATGATCTGCGCGTCCAGCACCTGATCCGCGAGGAGGCCGGTGAGGCGGGACAGTTCGGGCAAGCGTTCAGATGAGGCGATCATGTCTCACGATCCCGAAGCCGGGTAGCGGGTCCTACCGATCATAAAGCATTATTCTCGGCACAGGCTCGCAATGCGATGCGCCCGGCTTCAGTGATCTCCCACTCCCGCGAGCCATCATCGGCGGTGGCCCCAGTCAATACGGCGTACCCACGCTTTTCGAGCTGAACGAGCCTGTGCATCGACGTGCTGTAGAACCGCGGCCCTTGGGTCAGAAGGGTCAGCGTGTAGTGCAGGCTCGGAATTAGCTTGTCCTTCCGGGCTGGTCCCCTCACGGCGCCTTCTGCTCCCGAAATCGAATGCCGGCGCCACTACTGTTCTCATGCTGGTGCTTCCGATCGCCCCGCGGCGAGGGTGGAGCCCTGTTGCCCTGCCGGAACTCGACCAGCGCATCGGCAGCGCTCTTCGTTCGAGGTGCAGGCGCCTTCAGACCGTCAATCCAGGAGTCTAAATCCTGACGGTCAAACCGATCTAGACGCCTGTCTCCAAAGTCGATCGGGGTCACCGAACACCGCGCTGCGAAAGCTGCTGCCGACAGACCGCAGTACGCTGCAGCCTGTGTTTTGGTGAGAAGTCGAGTGGCGGGTAAGGGGACGCCGCGTTCTCTCATGGGCTACCAGTACCCCCATCGTGATCCTTCCGCCCTGTGAACCAAAAGACGAGGAGTGCGGCTGCAATCGTAACGACTGCGGCAGCGATCATGACGAGGAGGAAGAGATCGTCGATCATGGTCTGCCTTTCAAGCTGTCGACCTTCACGACGCCTGCCACGCCCGGAACCAATGCCGGCATGTTCAAAGGCGGCAATTATATTGTTCTCAACCTAAATACTCAGCCTGCCTGGCCCCGAACCAAACGAAAGTTGGCCGGTTGGGGCCTTATGGAAAAACAGCCCTCCAGCTCCGACGGCCCGGATGCGAGGTTGCGCCAGAGAATGGCGCTCAACCTCATGCTGGACGAGTTCGCCATAGATGCGCTGGCCCAGGCATTGTCAGTGCTGCGAGAAGCGGATGACCCCGAAGTACCCGATCTGGAGCACGCGGTCCGAACCCAACGTATCAGCATCATGAAGCAGCGCGCGATCTTCGGTGCAGCCGGGATCGACGTCTGATGGAACAGCAGCCTCTCTACATCGTCCGCGGGACAGCCAAAAACGGGACCGTCACCTACAAATGCCCGACACCTGAATGGGCGGTGCGCAAATATCGCGACCTGACTGCACGCAATCTAACCGATGTCGAGATTACAGGGCCAGCAGGACAGTCGTTGAGCCTCGCCGATCTGGAGTCCGTATCGAACGAGGCAGCAGTCCCAATGGCTCGCGCTGCAGCTACACACGCATGAACCAGTACCGAGATTGGCATCGTAGCTCTACCGCGTAGCGCCGCGGTCATTCAATTTACCCCTCCGCGCCGCCGTCGTTCTCGCTGGTTAGCTGATCCGGGCGCAGGCCCTCGTCCGGCTTCGCGTCTTGGCGCACTCGAAATCGGACGCCGGCACCGCCTCCATTCTCGGGAGTGAACTCGATCCCACCAGCCTCAAGAGCTTGTCGCAGGTCGTCGGTCGTCCGCTCCCGAGCCGGGCGCTTCCCCGTCTCGAAATCCGCGATCGTCGCACGAGACACCTTGCTCTCGCGGGCGAGGTCTTCGCGCGTCCAGTCCAGCAAAGCCCGACCGGCTCGGCTTTGAGCCCCGGAAATAGCTTTTTCGTCTGAAATCATAAAAAAATATCTTGCAAAAAGGTGTATTTCAGGCTATAAAACTGAAGTCAGCCGAAACGCAAGGCCCGCCCTGATGCGTTACGCCAACCTCATTCCCACCTCGCACAGCGCCGACCCGCGCCTGACCGCCGCCGCCCGCCGCGCCGTCATCACCGCGAAGGCCGCCGTCGTCTCCGCCACCGAAAGCGCCAAGCGCTTCGCTCGCTGCGAGGCGGCATCTGAAGCAGTACCACGGGTCGCGTCGGCCGAGTGTGCAATGATCGCGTTCGCGCCCCTGCTCTGGAATGGCTGAGGGAACATCATTGTGGCCGCCGCAGTAGCTTCCTCGACATGGTAGCTGGAGGCGAGCGCTGATGCCGACCGCCCTTCCTCTTACAGCCGATCGTCGGCTGACACTGCGCCAGACGAGCCGGCTCGCGTGCCTAATGTTGTTGGAACGCTACCTCGCCCGGCGGATGCACTGGGCCATGTTGCGGCAAAGCCGGATCGGCGTAGCGGCCGGTGGCGGATGTCTGCTCTACTTCACCCGGCGTTGGCTGGCCTGCCACGCCGAGATTGCTGCGCTGCTAGGCGGACCGGAACGGGGTGACGTGGCTGAAGCTCGGGCTATTTTAGTAGGGTGTCGATGCCAGTGAACCACTGTTCGTAAGAACGCCGGGCGCGGGGGCCAGTCTAGTTCATACGTCCGCGGCGCGATCGGATATCCTTCTGAGCCAGCCGTCGCCCCAGCTCCAACAGCAACGCATCCGCACAGCTCTTCAGCCGTGGGTCCTGCATCTCGACGATCGCCTGTTGCGCAGCGATGGCGTGTTCGGCTGCGCGATCCAGCGCGCTGTCCTCATTCTCGAACCCGGAACCTCTGCTGGCATCCTCCATCATGCGCATCTGCGTGATATCGACGAGAATGCCAGCCCCGTTCCACCGGCGCCCGACATGATCCGTAGTGAAGCGACCGCGATCCAAAACCCAACGGGTCCGACCATCCACCGAGATCACGCGGTACTCGGTGAGAAAGGGGCTCCCATCACGGGTGCTACGATTGATCAAAGCACGGACCCGTTCCCGATCGTTGGCGTGGATGCTATCGATGAAGCACGAGAGCGGTAGACCGGCCTTGGCGTCATCAGGATCGACGTTGAAGACCAGCGCCACGAAGGCATCGACGCGAGTCAAGTCGGTCGTGGCGTCCCACTCCCATCGCCCGATCACATCCATGGCGTCCAGGGCCGTCTGAAAGGCTTCCGGACTGGTCCGAACACTGAGGGTCTTATTCTTTGGCACTCAAAATCCGCCTTTGAGCCCGAAGGCGGTTTCATGTACAGCTGTGAGGATACAACTTCAAGTCAAATTTTATCATTTGATGGCAACTGCGACGTGTTTGCAATGCTGCTACAACGCGCAAATTGCATTATGGATACCGCGACACAGGTGCTCCGTCCGCTCGCAAAGGGATAAGTCATGGGATCGAAAGCGCCGCCCAGCCCACCGCTGCAAGCCGGCCCGCAAGAGGATGACACCGATCGGCTTCCTCGATCAGTGAGCCTCATGGCCAAGAGCACGCCCCTACAGCGGATCGCCGACGCGTTGCAGGTCTCGCTGACCGTCCTGTATCAATCGCAGAACGCGATCGAAGCGGTATCCAAGCCCGTGGAGCAGACAGAGGCTAATGGTGGCTTCGAACGTGAATGCTACGCGCTGATCCAGGCTTTCATGCGGATTTCCGATCCTAAAGAACGTCTTCGGATCTTGAGCCTTGTGCAGGCGTCAGCTGATCCGGCCTGAGACGCAAAGCATCCAAGTTTGGAAGGCCGCGTCTGTAGACTGGTCGATCACGACGCTGGTTGGGCCCACTGGATTGCACCGGACCTGAAGCGGACTCATGCAACGTCGTCACGGTTGCATATCATCTCGGTGCTCGGTGTGATGTACCTGAAAATGGTGGTCTGGCGGTGAGCCCTGATGCCAACTACTCGCCGCCTGATTTCAGCTCTAGGGGCAATGCTTCCGCAACAAACGGGCCTTCCCACTACCAAGGGTCAATTTGTGAGTTCTTTCCGAGCTAGTCCAAAGAAGGCTTCTACATGCTCGCGTAGACCACGCGGGGATACTCGGAGACGTATGCAGGACGGGACAGGGGCGGTGCATTTCACCAAGCGTAAAAGAGCGTCGTAAGCCTTTTGAATGTTCGTGGGCGACGGTTCGATATCAGCGCGAACGAGTGCACCGGCTGCAGTATGCCAAAGGGGCGCCTCGGTGCTCTGTAGTGCCTCGTCAATGCCGAACCGATGCAAGGCGGAGAGGCCTGAAGGAACATCGTTTATGAGTGTGACCCCGAAATCTGGGCGATTGGGGTCGAGCCAGACAACTACGGCATCTTCAAACGGCTTTGACATCAGGATCACATCCTCCGTCGCTAAAACCGATTTCTCAATACATGAATTCAGCCTCAGGTTGCGCTCGCTAGTAGGGCGTGTAGTTTCTCGGTTAAGCTTTAGTAACCATCAAATGTGGCATTCAAGGAGAAGCTACACGTTTCAGCCGCTAGTCATCAACTGCTTCACGAACTGTTTTATCCACCCATCGTACCTAGGCCAGCGTGGCACTGCTTGACATGGTGGTGCCGCTCTCATCCGTAAGTGCGATCTCGGCCTCAATCGCACGAACATGCTTGGCGGTTAGATGCGCTGCTTTCCGCGTTCCCCGCGGGCGTCATCTTCGGCAGCCGGAATGCCCATCAGGACCCGTAAGGGGTTCGTTCGCACCATGCGGATCTTCCCCGATACCGGCCCGCAGCCAATGCAAACCGCATACGTCCAGCGAGCCCATAAATTCTCGTTCTGCCGATCGACCCCTTGCTGTCTGATCCGAGCCTTCTCAATCAATGCTCGGATCTCAGCGGCCTTTTCGTCACCGACAGATTTTCTCTGTTGGTCCGTAACGGACGGCTTTTGAATTTCCTGTGCCGAGGTAGGCGAAGCCGCTACAATCATCCCGGCAAAAGTTAGCAAACCTGCACGCATAAGTTTCTCCTGCCCTCTTGGCTTTGATCACCGAGACGATGACATGACGAGCCAGGGAATAGGAAAGTTTCAGCTTTGCAGAAAACTAACAATTATCAATATTTTTCGTACCGCCAAGTTCATCAGAAATCTGTTCAAACCTGCCCTGAAATGTAGCTGGCTGACAGGAATTGTGACTGAGGAACGATCGGATCGTGCCTGTGGTTTCCCGCCGTGGCACCAACCCGGTGCCGCTGCAAGGAACCGGCCCCGATGACCAAGATCCGTTTCACAGCGTCTGCGGTCGCAGCCGCGGCCTTCGGTGCCGTTCTGATGTCAGCCGGTGCGGTTTCCGCTGCGACGCCCGCCCCGGCGCCGAGCCTCGTCCAGCCTGAGGCCCCGACTGTCCAGGTGCGGATGAGCCGGCGCTTGATGATGCGGCAGCACACCATGCGCCGCTCGATGATGCGTCGCGGCGGCCGGACCATTGGGACGAAGAAGGGGCTCTAACCCCCAGCTTGCCGGTTCACTTCGTCGCTAATCCCCGCGGCGAACCCATCAGATCAGCCCGCTCGATATCAGCCGCAGCGGGCTTTTTCGTGTATTCCATTCCGGTAGCACGGAGCCACATCGTCGGCGCTGATCTCTTCACCCTAGACGCAGCCGCTGTGAACCTATCTGGTCGCCAGAAGTAGCTATCGTATGACCGACCTTGTGCCACCGTCCTTGGACTATGAGGCGCTAGTGAAGGACCCTCTCGCTCGGCTGTCGCTCGCTGATTTTGTGAAGGGGTGGCGCATGATCGTCGGCGAACCGCCCTCGGTCATGCTCGACAATCGATCCGAAATGATCAGGCACCTGCTCGAAAGCGTGCCATCTGCCGTTTTGGACCTAGCGGCTGCTATCCCTGTGGCTGAATAGCTCGTCGAGATGAGTTCAATTTTTCAGCCCGCCCGACACAAGCCGCGGTGGCCTTTTTGCGCGCGCTACCCGTGATCTCTACTGCCCATCACCGCTAGCAACTCTCGCCCGGCCGGCGTAATGAACCGTCCTAACTCTACGGGCTTAGCGTCTTCCCACCGCGCTTGCCGCTCGATCACATACCCAAGCTCGACAAGCGTTCGCATCGCCCGCGAATGGGTCGTGAGCCGCATGCCGCGCGGGGATAGGGCGGCAGCGCCCAAGGCTTCTAGCGCACGGGCGCCGATAGAATCGCTCACTGTGCCTGCTCCGGTTCAATTAGCAGCCCAAAAAGATACGCCAGCGCGATCAGCTCGCCGTCGGTACACTCATGGCCGTCCACGAGCCACAGGCCCAGGTCGTCGCCTGGAGGCTCGACGTTACGACCGATCGCACGGAGGGCTTCAGCGGCTTCACGAGATGAGTTGTCTGTCATTCCCGATCCCATGCCGGCCGAGCGCGTCCACGACAAGATAGGACGTCCACGGTGCTCGCCGGGCGGCCGCACCATCGCAGCTCGCCCGGCTTACGTACCCAACGGAGGCGTGGCGATGACCATGAAATGAGTGATAAAGCTCCTTTAACCATCCCAGTCGAGGTTGGCGAACTGAGCTGCGGGCTGACGCAATTGCGTCGTTACGTAAGCACGCAATGAGGCGTTGATGTACGTTGTGGTGGTGGCGAGCCAGAAGGGCGGCGCGGGTAAGACATCGCTGATGCGAAGCCTTGCGGTGGCGACGCACCAAGCGGGACATCCAACCGCCCTTCTCGACACAGATCCGCAAGGGTCTCTAACGAGTTGGTGGAACCGCCGGGACGATCAGCAGCCGGCGCTTGTCCGGATCGAGGTCGCAGATTTCACAGCTGGCGCGGCGCGGTTGGCTGAGGCCGGGATCGAGTTCCTGTTCGTCGACACCCCCCCTTCGGTCCGTCCGGAACTGCGCACGCTACTCGGACACGCCAGCCTCGCTGTTGTACCAGTCCGCCCCTCCCCCGACGATCTTGACGCGGTAGGCGACACCTTGGCGCTGATCGAGGACGCGGGGTGTCCGTTCGTCTTCGTACTGACACAGGCGAAACCGCGAACCCGTTTGCAGATGCAAGCGGTGATGGCTCTTGCGAAACATGGCAAGCTCGCACCGACCGTGATCCACGATCGAACCGATTTCCCAACCGCCGCAATCTCGGGACGGGCGGTGACGGAGCTTGAGCCAGAGACGACCGCAGCGCGAGAGGTGAAGGAAGTGCTTGAGTACGTAATGACGCAACTGCGTAAGGACGCACGTAAAGGGAAAAGGCGTTAAACATGGCCGGGAAACAGCCGCTATCCCTAGAGGGATTGATCCAACCGAAAGGCGCACCACGGCCGACTGACGTCCCGCAAAGGGGGGAGGGTAACGCGGCCTCGTCGACAGCCTTGGAGCCAGCGCCGCCCATCCCCCCGTCTCCTAGCCGGAGCATGTCGGCAAGCGAACCTCGCACGAAGTCGCTCACACTTCGGCTTTCGGAAGGCCAGTACCAGCGCCTCCGCCGGTTCGCCTTCGACCGAGGCGCAAGCCACCAGGACGTGATTGAGGCGGCGCTAATGGCCCACCTCGACAAAGAAAACGTCTAATTGGTTCAAGCCGTGCCTACGTAGTTACGTAAGCACGTAACTGCTGATCGGCATGCTGACGTACTTGCTGGTCGACTTCCCCGGCTATAACTTTCGAGAACAATGCTTCGCGGTCGTTTGGGGGCCTGGACTTGGTCGGGGGGCATGGGGTCTAGAATGACTGCCGAACGAGCTGCGGCAGAGCTAGAGGCTGTTATGGACCCGTGGCTTGGGGTTTCCAGATGAAGGGGGCATGACCCCTTTGCGCAGACCCTACCCCCCGACGTCTTCGATGATGAGTGGGTGCTGGTCGCCCCTTATCTGACCCTGCTGCGCGAGGATGCGGGGCAGCGCGAGCATAGCTTGCGCGAGGTGTTCAACGGCCTGCGCTACGTCGTGATGACAGGGGCACCCTGGCGGTGGATGTCCAACGATCTGCCACCCTGGGAAGCCGTTGACCCGCAGGCCCAACGCTGGCTGGCGGCCGGCTGCTTCGAGCAACTGGCCGACGATCTGTGGGCACTGCTGCGTATGGCTTCTGGTCGCAGCCCGGAGCCGAGCTCCGCCATCCTCGACAGCCGAACCCTGCGCTCGACGCCCGAGCGCGGCGCGTGGGCCGCCTACGATGGCGCCAAGCGCAAGTAAAGTCTCGAAGGTCCACTTGGCCGTCGACACCCTGGGTCACCTCCTGGCACTGCACGTCACGTCCGCCGACGCCGACGACCGCGCCCAGGTCGGGCAGCTCGCCACGGCGATCCAGGCCACCACCGGCGACACCGTCGATCTCGCCTATGTCGATCAGGGCTAAACCGGGGAGAGGCCGGCTAAGGCCGCCTGCACGCACGGCATCGAACTCGAGGTCGTCAGAATGCCCGAGGCCAAGCGCGGCTTCGTCCTGCTGCCGCGGCGCTGGGTGGTGGAGCGCTCCTTCGCCTGGGCGACCCGCTTCCGACGCCTCGTCAAGGACTACGAGCGCTATCCCAGCACGCTCGCGGATCTCCACATCGTCGCCTTCGTCTGCCTCATGCTCAAACAAGCCGCTCGACTGGCAGCCAGTTCATAACACCCTCTAGCACTACCTGGGCACTTTGACATCAGAGGGCAGCGTGAAGCGTCTTCGGCAGTGTGGGCACAGGACGGGCGGGACGAGGCTGGCGAACAGCCGTCCGATAATGGCCTGCCGCACGGCGGGCAGGCTGGGTGACGGTG